>CAZGHV010000083.1:0-4367 GCA_964525705.1 uncultured Candidatus Saccharibacteria bacterium
GATGGATTATCATCTATTTGGCGTATCACCACCACTGGTTGAGACATACAAACTATGGGCCAAGTCATTAATATCTACAATCGCCTCTATCCAGCAAAGCATATCTGCACAGTCTACAGGTGTTTTTGTGCATGCTGGCCAGATTATCGGTCTGCAAGGATGCTCTGGAGTATGCACTGGAACTCATTTACACTTTGCGACTTTCATTGACGGCATTGAAGTTCCACCATGCGACATCCTGCCAAGTCGCCAACTTAGCCTCTGGGGCGTGCAGGCAGAATGTGGGGTTATAGATCCGAGTATATCATGGCCGCTAGCTTATCCCTGGATTATTACTCAAAAATATGGTGACGTGAGTCCTGTAACCAATACTCTTCACTTGGCAATAGACGTAATTGACAGAGAGTTCGGATTAGTTCTAGCTGCCCATTCTGGCTGGGCATTTACCTATCAACGAGATTGCTCCGGAGCCGTTACATGTAATCAAGGGCATGCAAATATTGTCACCATATGTGAAAACCCTGACTGCAGAATGGGGTTATCGACCTCTTACTGGCACCTAGATTGGATGCTACCTATAAAACGAACTTAGATTTGCACGCTGCAGATAATTCCGATAACCTGTAGAACAGACTTTGTTAATTAACGCTATGGAACACCCCCTAATATACATGGGAATTCTGGTTTTGCTGGCAATTCTACTTGGGAAATCTGCAGATCTTCTAGAAGAAGGTTTTGTATCTATTTCACATCGCCTACAAATCAGCTCATTTATCACTGGGTTTGTGGTTTTAAGTATCGTGTCATCTCTACCAGAAATGTCTGTAGCAGTAAATTCAGCAATTGACGGAATTCCAGGTCTGTCTGTAGGACACTTAGTGGGTGCAACATTAATCATGATTACATTCGTTATCGGTCTGAGCACGCTTGTGCATGGAAGCATACCCTTCCGTGGCAGCTTTTCATTGGGTAAATTGAACCTCACTTTGATGATCCTCTTTGAGCAGGTAATTGCCCTATATGATGGTAATCTCACCAGGGCAGAGGGGATTTTATTGCTGATCTCCTATGTTTTGTTCATACTATATATCACAAAAGGAGCCACACATCTCCGTCGCAGAAAAAAGGCGAAGCAGTCCAACCCCACCTCTTTGTTTGTGAGAAGTATAGCCGGCATTTTTGGTATCATCCTGTTCTCAAACCTTTTAGTTTCCACAGGTGAGCAACTAGCAACTGTACTAGCAATCCCTCCCTCAATTGTGGGGTTACTCATATTGGCTGTAGGCACAAATACACCGGAGCTAGCTGTAGCTCTACGTAGCAATGGAGCAGAGGAAGAGAAGCTAGCCACAGGCAACATGCTGGGCAGTGCCACAGTAAACACTGGGGTACTTGGCTTATTGGGAATTATCAGTCCCTATACATCACCCACAGCTGGCAGCAGCCCCTTTCTACCTGGTCTATTTTGGCTAGCCGTCGCATTGCTTGTGTTTGGGTTCCTAGCTCGGAGTGATAAGGAGCTAACTCGGCGAGAAGGGATTTTCCTGCTAGCAATATATACTTGTTTTATTATCCTGGAAGGGTTCTTTCTACTCAACAGCTAATATCAGGTTTTACCCGTGCGCTGCAAATGCTCTGGGGAATTGATTAAGCCACACTTCTTATACTTTAAACCAGACCCACAAGGGCAAGGATCATTTCTACCAACTTCTCCTACACTCTTCTTCATTGGTAATGAGCCACCCCCTGCCGCATCAACTTGCCTTTGCAAATTCTGCTGTCTTGTAGTCGCAGCCTGCATCGCTTGAGAAAGTGTTGCCTTATTTAACATCTCTCTGTCACCTGTGTTTATATCGACAACTGCATCTGTGTTTGTTGTCAGCTGCTTTGGTTGTGAAGGCTGGGTACTACCCGTCCTCACCAGTTTCAGTAACCGCCTGGAGAAAATGCTATCAATATCATTGATCACTTGATCAAAAAGTTGGAAAGCTACATTTTTATACTCTACCAGTGGATCACGCTGTGCATAGCCCTGAAGCCGGATACCAGAGCGCACATCGCTCATAGTCTCCAAGTGCTCCATCCACTTGTTATCCATAGTCTCCAGAATCAACATCTTAATTACTGCAGGAGCATCCTTACCAAAATCTTGTATTTTTGCTGCTACCAGACCATGAATTTTATCTTGAACATACTCCAGAATCTCATCGGCAGTTTTTCCAACTAAGTCTTTACCCAACCTGGGAACAAGGTCTGCAGCTGGCAAATCAAATGCACGTGCCAAATCAACGTCTGGTGCGAAGTCTGCTATCTGAATGGCAAGATTATCGGCGGCAGCCTCATCTGCATTGCGACTCACATGTGACCAGACTAAATTCTCCAATACTTGATTAAAAGTTAAAGAGACGTAATCATCTAGCTCGTTTCTGGCCGCATTTTGAGCAGATTCCCCAGATGGAGCTTGTGGCAAGAACTTGCCAGCAGCTCCCTCGGAAAGCAGCATCAATCGCCTTCTTCTACTGTAAAAGATCTCTCTATGTTTGGTCATAACATCGTCATACTCCACCACAGACTTACGTTCATCAAAATTCAAGCCTTCGACGCGCCTTTGAGCCATCTCTATCTGCCTGGTTATTAATCCAAGCTCAATGGGCAAGCTGGGGTCCATCATTCTCCCCACGGACTTAGATAAAATATCTCCGCCCAGGACCCGCATAATTGTATCGTCTAGGCTCACATAAAAACGAGTGTAACCAGGATCTCCCTGTCTTCCAGAACGACCCCGCAGCTGATTATCTATCCTTCGTGCCTCATGACGCTCACTACCAATAACCACCAAACCTCCCAGTTCACGTACCCCTTCTCCTAGGGGAATGTCTGTACCTCTTCCTGCCATGTTTGTGGCCACTGTAACTGCAGCTTTCTGACCTGCTTTTGCCACAATCTGAGCTTCTCGCTCATGGTATTTTGCATTAAGTACACTGTGTGGTACTCCCAAGTCATCAAGCAGATGTGATATCAACTCCGATTTCTCTATGGAAGTAGTACCAATGAGTACAGGACGACCTATTTCATGCCATTCTTTAACCTCCTGCACCAGAGCAGCAAATTTCGCCTCTTGGTTGCGATAAATTAAGTCTGGCTTGTCTTCTCGGATTACTGGTTTGTTCGTAGGTATTTCTACAGACTCCAGAGCATAGATTTTGAAGAACTCCTCGCCCTCTGTCATTATTGTCCCAGAGCCTCCCCCCAATACTTTGTACAAACGGAAAAAGTTCTGAAATGTGATAGTAGCAAAAGTTTTTGATTCCTGCTGCACGTTCACGCCTTCCTTCGCTTCAATCGCCTGGTGTAACCCTTCGGAATACCTTCTGCCTGGCATTACACGTCCAGTAAAAGAATCAACAATGAGCACTTCATCATTCTTCACCATATAGTGATCGTCGCGCTTGTACAAAGCTCTAGCCTTGAGAGCGTTATCTAGGTGATGCACAGCATTATAGTCGCTCCACAAATTATCAATCCCCAGTTTCTGTTCAGCATTCTGAATACCTTGTTCCGTGAGCACTACCGATCCCATCGTCCCACCTTTGCGATCTATCTGAAAATCTACACCCTCTTCCAAACTTGCCACCACTTGAGCGAATTTTGTGTAACGATCTGTGTCAGACTCTGAAGGGATCCCAGATATAATTAGCGGTGTCCTAGCCTCATCTACCAAAATTGAATCCGCCTCATCTACCATACAAAAATACAACTCCCGCTGAGCAAGCCTATCTATCTCCCACGCCATGTTATCCCGCAGATAATCAAAGCCTAGTTCGCTATTTACACTGAATGTGATATCACAGCCATAAGCTTCTTGTTTTGAGCACTCCTGCAAAGAAAGCCCTTTCATACCAGATAGCCTTGGTTTTCCAGATTTCTGGAGCTCAGCATAGACTTCATCTCCTTTTAGTTGCTTTACATCCAAACTAGAAATGTACTTAAAAGAGGCACCACCTGGAGCAACTACTCCCACAGTAAGGCCCAGCTTGGAAGCAATGTGGCCTGTGTACTCTGCATCACGTTTCGCCAAATATTCGTTCACAGTTACCATGTGTGCTCCCCGCCCAGCCAATGCATAAAGAATACTCGGCAAATTAAATACCATTGTTTTACCTTCACCAGTTTTCAGTTCAATCAGACGTTGCCCCCAGGCCAAAACTATGCCCGCAATATACTGGACGTCATAAAAATGGATCCCTACTTCTTGGCGGTAAGTCTCATTCACCATTGCAAACACCTCTGGAAGTACAGACATGAGAAACTCTTGTATCTTTTTTTCCTCAGGTGGTAGTCCATTCTCTCTATGTACACTCTTGAGC
>CAZGHV010000084.1:0-4361 GCA_964525705.1 uncultured Candidatus Saccharibacteria bacterium
TTTGTACAAAGCTTCAAGTTAGCCGTAGTAGAGCGATATCGCTACGAGAATATTTACCAGTTTGAAGAATTCGCGACCAAGTGGCTTAATTTCTACAACAACACTAGACCACATCAAAGTCTGAACCAAAAGTCCCCAAATGACTATGCTAAACAACATAATTTACCAATCACTCCTTATCTCTACTTAAACTTTGTTTAAAAAATCAGGGACTTGACAAATCAAAGTCTTGTTTACTAATCCCTTCTTCTCTCATTATGATGCCACTATTTGTGTACCATCTGACAATATCGTCTATGCGTGCAGGATCGCGAAGGAGAGCTTGAAACCCATATCTTTGATGCCTAGTGATTGATCGAAGGGATTAGTTTCTGTTTGGTTAAATCTTCCATTGTTTGTAAGCTAATTGTACTAGTAATTCTCTACAATTTTTTCTTCTTTCCTTTTTTCGAAACGATTTTTTTAAGCAGCCACTAAAAAAGAATCACTACAATATTTGTCTCTCAGCGCGATACGAGAATCGAACTCGTGACTCTGCCTTGGGAAGGCAGCGTTTTACCCCTAAACCAATCGCGCTTTCTCAGATTATACACCACCAAACATATCCTATGGTAGCTCAATAATCAGCAAATAAGGACATATTGAAAAATTTGTAATAAACTACATCAAGTAATTTATCGGTTTCCAGTTAAATGGAGAGGTTTGTCCTTGGTTTCATACTTTGCTCTTGCTCAACATTTCTAACTACATTTGGGCTGATTCTCACCCTCCAACAGTTTTTTGCTGTGCCCTATGTACCATCATCACCAAAGAAACTCCGCCTTGTCTTGCAAAAACTAGGTATCAAGCCAGGTTCAAACTTTCTAGACATGGGCAGCGGCGATGGTGGGCAAGTATTAATGGCTGCTGGATTTGGGCTTCATGCCACAGGGATAGAGATAAATCCATATCTCTTTTTGATCTGCGCTTTGCGGCGCTTAATTCACCCCAAACGCAAAAACATTCACTTTATATGGGGCAGCTTCTTCAAACAGAATCTTTCAAAATATGATGTTGTCTACACGTATCTGTTCCCATCTGTAGTAAATACTCTGGAAGAAAAACTATTTAGCGAATTGCCCACAGGAGCAACAATTATCACCCATACTTTCACATTTCAGCACCGCCAGCCTTCACAAATAATTGACAAATACTTCTACGTATACAGAGTTTAGTCAAAGGTCTGCTGTTGGCAGCTAATATTTGGGTCTCATGAACCAATAATCTTCAGTAAATCCTGTAGCCATTCAAGAAAGTGTTTGCGCACAATCAAATGCGGGCTTGCGAAACAGGTTGCATCCACCTAGTTGAATGGTCTAAGATGTCGGCACTGCCTCACATAAAAAACAAGCCAAACTATGTCTTTTGTACATCTGCACCTGCACACCGAATATTCACTTCTAGACGGGCTGAACCGCATCAAGACAGTAGTGGACAAAGCCAAAGAATTTGACATGCCCGCAGTAGCCATCACCGACCATGGAGTACTGTATGGTGCAGCAGAGATGTGGAAAACCGCAAAAGGTGAAGGAATAAAGCCCATCATTGGATGTGAAATTTACCTGTCACCCGGAGATCACCATCTCAAACAGGACGTGAATGGGATTCGTTACTACCACCTAGTTCTGCTCGCTCAAAATATTGAAGGGTACCGAAATTTGGTGAAAATAGTCACAACAGGGCAATTGGAAGGGATGTATTATCGCCCTCGCGTGAGTATTGATGTGCTGGCAGAGCATTCTGCAGGCATCATCTGTACATCTGCATGCCTAGCCGGGCCTTTGTCTAGACACATTATCCGTGATGAATTGAATATTGCACAGGATTGGATGAAAAAACTACACCAAATATTTGGTGACAGGTTCTTCTTGGAACTGCAGCGCAACGGCTACGATGGAGATGACAAATTTGACCCTGAAATAAGTAAGAAATATGATCCAGAATCTGTGCGTACTATCCAAGAGCAGATTAAGGTGAACCGCCAACTTCGTGAATGGAGCACTCAATTTGGCATCCCACTAGTTGCAAGCACAGATGCACACTATCTTTCTCGCCCAGATAGAGAAGTGCAAGAGATCCTGTTTTGTATCAAAGATGGGACTTCACTCAGTGACCCAAATCACCGCCGAGGCTATTTGGATACATATATGAAATCTCCAGATGAAATGTCCACCGCTTTTGCCGATATACCAGAACTGATCACAAATACCGTCCGAATTGCCGACAGTGTTGAAGATTACAGCCTCAAGTTTGAGAGAGTACAACCAAGATTCTGGGGGCTCGACCCCGCAGAAACAGCCCAAGCCAGGCTGCGTGATGATGTGTATAAGCTACTGTCATCTCGGTATCCAGCAGCAGATGAGAGTATAAAGCAAAGAATTGAGTATGAATTGAACGTAATTCACAAACGCGGTTACGATGACTACTTCTTGGTTGTGGGAGATATCATGCAATACGCTCGCAGCATTGGAATAGTTGTAAACGTGAGAGGCTCTGCAGCTGGAAGCATTGTAGCCTACATTCTACACATTACAAATGCAGATCCTCTCAAATGGGAGCTTTATTTTGAAAGATTTCTCAATCTTGAACGACCTAGTCCTCCAGATATAGACATGGATTTACAAGATGACCGTCGAGATGAGGTGATAGCCTATGTAGAGCAGAAATATGGCAAAGATAAGGTTGCCGCGATCAGCACATTTGGCAGGTTAAAAACACGTGCAGCAATCCGAGATGTCGCCAGGGTAATGGGAATCGACCTCCAAATTGCAGACAAATTGTCCAAGATGGTGCATGTACTTTTTGGCAAAGTTTTCTCCATAGACAAGATGCTAGAAGAAGATCCAGAGTTTAAAGCTGTTATCGAAAGTGATCCTCAGTTAAAAAAGCTCGCAGACACCGTAAGGCAAATCGATGGGCTGGCAAGACACATATCCACCCACCCATGTGGTTACCTCATCACACCAGAGCCAATTACAAACTATCTCGCCCTGCAAAAAGATACAAAGGAAAATGACAAAATAATCACCCAATTTGTGGGTGATTGGGTAGACAAACTAGACTTAATGAAGTTTGATTTCCTAGGATTGCGAAATCTCACGATTATTAAAAACGCTACCGATCTTATTAAACAATACCGCCATGTCGACCTGGATATCAATCAAGTTCCGCTTGATGACCCCAAAACATTTTCGCTATTTACTAGCGGTGAGACAGTAGGTGTATTTCAGTTTGAGAGTCCCCCTATGCAACGATACCTGCAAGAACTAAGACCAGAAAATGTGGAGGATATTTGCTTCCTGGCTGCAGCATATCGTCCCGGGCCGATGAAATATATACCAGAATATATAAAATGCAAACATGGAGAACAAACGCCAGAATATATCATTCCTCAGCTAGAAGCAATTTTAGGTGTAACATACGGATTCCCTATTTATCAAGAGCAATTACTGAAAATCTGCCTAGATATCAGTCAAATGACGATGGCAGAAGGAGATGTATTGCGCAACGCTTTTAAAAAGAAGCAGGTAGAGCTACTCACAGCCATAGAGCCCAAATTCAAAACTGGAGTACTAAACCGTGGCTACAGCCAAGAGGCCGCAGACAAGTTGTGGGATTCTTTGCTTCCATTCGCTGATTATGGATTCAACAAAGCACATTCTGCCAGCTATGCGATTGTGGCATACTGGTGTGCATTCCTCAAAGCCAACTACACTATCGAATTCATAACTGCGTTGCTGCATTCAGATCTAGACGATCAGACCAGAATTATCATTGACTTGCAAGAGGCAAAACGACTGGGATTTCAGATTCTGCCTCCAGACATAAATACCTCTGGAGTAGATTTCACTATCGAAGGAGAAAATAGTATCCGCTTTGGTCTCGGGGCGATCAAGAACGTGGGCACCAAAGCCTGCACGGAGATAGTATCTATGCGAGAAAAAAAAGGAAAATTTTCCAGTCTGGATGATTTGGTCCACAAAGTAGGGTCAGAGAACTTGAATAAGAAATCCTTGGAAAGCCTCATCAAAGCTGGTGCTCTCAACGATCTGGGTGCTCCAAACCAGCTGCTGGCAATTTTGGAAATTGTTCTAGGCCGTTTTTCTCGTAACAATGCCAAAGCTGCAGTGGGACAGGTGAGCATGTTTCAACTAAGTGAACAAAAACCGACAGAGATCTCCCATACCGCATTGCCAGATTTGGAACCGTTGCCAAGCTCGCAATTGATCGAATGGGAAAAAGAGCTGCTTGGTGTGTTTGTGAGCAAGCACCCATTGGACGAATATAGCTGGGCTCTCACACAGCCGGGATTTACCCCGATG
>CAZGHV010000085.1:0-4334 GCA_964525705.1 uncultured Candidatus Saccharibacteria bacterium
CCCCGCAAAAAGCCAGATATTACCCCTTATAGTTGCGTTATCTAGCAATTTGTAAGATAATCACCCTCTAAGGGACGTTATCCGACAATTTGCAAGATAATACATAGTTCGACCGCTTCAGCTAATGGTTGAGGCAGTAGCCGAAGTCTTTTGGTGGGAATCCAACACCAACGAAAGTCAGAATCTTGCCTCTTTTGAAGCGAAGATATGTATAATGTGCGTTCAGGTTCTTTATTAACCAAAGTTCTAGCCGAGCTTAACAACATTGCTGGGTCGGCTGTACTATAATAAGTAGATTATTTTTGTTGAGCCAAAGTAAGACTCAACAATGCTTTATAAGGAGAATGATACAAATGCCTAGTTCGATTCAACCCAGCCAAGAGAAGCAACGTGCTCCGATGAATCGTACTCTCACACTGGATGATCAAGATAGAGTCAGGTTAGCTCCTCAAATTCTCCAAGATTTACCTTCAGAAGCCTTCTCAGTTCCACCTACGGGCACAATTCGAGGTGACTGTCTTAAAGTAGCAAAACTTTTGCCTCAGAATTTTGTAGATCTTCTTGTTCTTGATCCGCCCTACAACCTCAATAAAAGTTTCAATGGACGGAAATTCTCAAAATGCACAGTTGATGAATATGCAACTTGGTTGGATGAAGTTGTTTGCACGTTGAAACCCTTATTGAAAAAGACTGCTTCTATCTATATCTGTGGTGATTGGCTTTCCTCAGCTTCAATATTTACAGTTGCTTCATCACATTTTATTGTGCAAAATCGAATTACTTGGGAACGTGAAAAAGGTCGAGGAGCAAAATCTAATTGGAAGAACTCCAGTGAGGATATTTGGTATTGTACCATGTCAGAAGACTACACATTTAATGTTGATAATGTAAAGCTTCGGAGAAAGGTTCTTGCTCCTTACAGAAATGGAGATGGAACGCCCAAAGATTGGGAAGTTACAAGAGAAGGTAACTTTCGAGATACTCATCCTTCCAATATTTGGACTGACATTACTATTCCATTTTGGTCAATGCCAGAAAACACAGACCATCCTACTCAAAAAAGTGAAAAGCTTATTGCAAAACTGGTATTAGCAAGTACTAATTCTGGCGATTTCGTTCTAGATCCTTTCCTTGGAAGTGGCACAACATCAGTAGTTTCCAAAAAGCTCGGAAGAAAGTACTTAGGTATTGAGTTAGATGAGGAATACAGCTTACTTGCTGAAAAGAGATTAAAAATCGCGGAATCTGAGCCTGAGATTCAGGGTTTCTCCGACGGCGTATTTTGGGAGCGTAATACGCTTGCTATCCAGCGAAAAGGAACACTAAATAATGTCAAATCCAACCGAGAGCAATTATATCTTCTCAATTGCTGAGTTGGTTGAGTTTCTTAACCAGTATGAGCAAAAGAATTATCCCTTTTCAAAAGAAGCTGTTACTGTTGCGGTTAAAAATCGTTTTGTGTTATCGCAAAACAGATCAGTGTATTACAACAACCATTTTGCAATTCGTTTTTCTACAGCAAGCGGTTCCTCTTTTTCAAATACTGTGCTAGGACTTGCGACATTAAAACGTTATGATCAAATTCCATTCATTGTTTGTGTAGTTAGATCAAATGATATCGAATTGCTTTTGGCGAACTCTACTTTTTTGAGAAAAATCAGTCACAGCTCCCAACAACTTCGACTAGATAATGTACGCGGTAGCTTTTTAGGTCACGATATTTTACGAGAATACGAAGGTATTACAAATATTCCTCTAAACTTTGAAAAGCTGTTTCTAATTCACAAGGAGTTTACTTGGGATGAAAATCTGCTCAGATTAGTTGAGGCTACCAACAATATCGTTCCATCTGGCAGCCGATACGTGCCTACTTCACAAGAGCAGAGCAATATCCTGATATCTGCTGAAATTGCCCATGCGCTTTCATCTAATTCTGAGTATCTATCCCTTGGTATAACCTTAAGTCAGCTTGTAGCTGAGAATCAAACTGCAATCCTAGAGGCAGGTGAAATTGACAATATTAATGTACGTGGAAATCGAATCGAGCAAATTATTACGAGTGCAGGCAATTTTCACGATGTCGAGGATTTGAGTTTCACGTTGAGTCTTGGTTCAAGAATACTGGTTGACATAAAGACTAAAATCCTGACCCTTGCTTCTAGTCCTAAAGGCTACAATATTGATAAGGTTCTCAGAAGCCTTGGCACAGGAAATACTGTTTTTTGCTTCTTCTTTATAGGTTTAGATCTTGAAGCCCAAACTCTATCTAGTCGCTTAATTTCTATATTAGATACCTCAATATTAAATGCAACTAGAATTCAATTTCATTGGGCAGGACGTAACTCCAAAGGCGTAACTCAGTTGACGGGAGATCTCTCGTCTATCTTTTTATCTAGTTACAGCGAAAGTATTGACACTGATCAGGCTAAGAGTTTTCTTCAAAGGCTTATTGAGCTATGAACGAGCAGCATAAATATGCCAGCGGTCGAACAACCCTGTTGGAGCGGACTGCCAAGAGACGTTGGTTGTACTGCAAAGGTTACTTACAGCCGCTCAACAGGAACGTTATGCCGCTGAGTTATCGGTGAGGCTGTACTTCAGAGCTATCGGTTGGTGTTGGGTTGCTTATCTCGTCGCCAAGCCTTTGGGCAGGCGGGAATTCCAGATCCAGCCCTTTGACGTTAGTTGGTAGAATTGAGGGAGATACCAACCCAACGGCAACCTATGCTAAAAACCATTGAAGGCATTTATCAAGATGGGCAAATTCAGCTCAACGAGCTACCGCAAGATGTTAGCGATCGCTCCCAAGTTCTCGTCACCTTTCTCGATCCTAGCAAAATCGATCCTGTCAAACTACGCCAACTGATAGAACAGCTAGAGACAATTGAGGGGATTCAGCAAGGCTTTGAGGAACTGAACTCTGGTCAAACTCGCCCCATTGGGGATTTCGTTCAAGAAATGCAGCAAAAGTATGGCATTTCAGGTTGAAATTAGCATTGCTGAATGCATCCAACTTGCTAAAGACCTCTGGGATAGCATCCTGGAGTGGCAGGGCGAATTGCCCTTAACTGACGCACAGAAACAGGAACTCGATCGCCGATTAGAAAACCATCAACAAGATGCAACCTCCGGTTCGACCTGGGAAGAAGTCAAACAATGGCTAGGCTTTTCCCAATGAGCTACAAACTCATATCCGTCCAGAAGTAGAATTAGATATTCAAGATGCTTTTGAGTGGGATGAAGCATAAACTTTAGGACTAGGCTCTGAGTTTGTTCGAGCAGTTGATACTTATCTGTCTGGCATTGGACGTAACCCTCTTGCCTATCCAGTCATTTACAAACAAGCACGACGGGCATTAATTTGGCGTTTTCCCTACGGAATCCTTTATGTATTTCGCCAAGATCTCATCACTGTGATTGCGTGCTTTCACACTAAATGTAATCCGAAATCGTGGAAAGTTTGTCTCTAATACTGGAGTGGGCACTGCCCGCATCATTTACACTATTCGATTCTTCCCCTATTATCTTTAGTGCGTCCTAACCAGGTCGTTGCAGCGGATAGGTGGGCGATCTCAGGTTCACTCGCCACCACTGATTTTCAGAATGTAATTGTAGCGGATGTGTGGGCGATCGCTCCTGGTGATTCAAACTTGATCTGCCGCCGCTAACTTTCATGCCGTTAGGCGGCAGTTTCCAAGGTCGATAATTCCGCTATCAAAAAGCAAAATAGATGTTCTACCAGAAAAATTTGTTCTATGGACTTAGTAACATGATGAAGATTGGATATTTAATACCCGAATTTCCAGGTCAGACCCATACCTTTATATGGCGTGAAATTACTCATTTGCGAGAGTGGGGAGCTGAAATTAATATTTTCTCCACTAGACAACCTAATGCAGAAACAAAAGCTAGACATATGTTTGCCGAGAGTGCTGCTGGTGAAACATACTACTTGTGGCCACAAAGCTTAATCTACCTGCTTAGCACATTCTTTTGGGCAGTTTCTAATTATCCAAAGGGATTTGTACAAATGCTGAAACTCTGCTTTACTTTGGAGCTTGAGGCTAGACCCATCTGGCGAGAAACTTTGCCACTATTACTGATTGCTCCAGTACTTGCTCGCGAAGCTTTGAGACGTGATATTCAACATCTTCACTCTCAAACTGCTTCCAATTCAGCAATTCTGTGTATGCTGGTTAAGCGACTAGTTGGCATCCCTTTTTCCATGGTGTGTAACGCCAATCTTGAATGGTGGGGGGGCGCGATGTCACAAAAGATATCTGATGCAGAATTTACTGTAGCTGTGGCAAGTTGGCTATTTGACCAAATTTGGT
>CAZGHV010000086.1:0-4327 GCA_964525705.1 uncultured Candidatus Saccharibacteria bacterium
AGATTAGCACATTCCTACCTCCCCTGCATTGTATTGCGATACAAATTTGGAGAAGTTACTAAATAATTTTTATATCCAAAATAGTATCTCCGGCACGCAAACTATCCACTATATCTATCCCGGCAGATACTTTCCCAAATACTGTGTACTCCCCATCTAGAAATGGAGTGGCTTCCAATGTGATGTAGAACTGGCTACCACTTGAAGCTTTCTCGGGGTTTACTGCATCCCCTAGCCTTGCCATGGCTAGAGCCCCACGCTCATGAATCTTTTCGCTGAATTCTGCAGGAACTGTGTAGCCAGGCCCACCTGTACCTGTTCCCAATGGATCTCCACCTTGGATAACAAAATTTGGTTCATAACGATGAAAAGTGAGGTTGTCATAAAAGTTCTCCTCTGCCAGAAAAATGAAGTTGCTTACTGTGAGCGGAGCTACCTCTCCATAAAATTCTACTTCAATATCGCCCTTGCTGGTTGTGATTATCGCCTTGCGATTTACTAGCTCTGCTGCTGGAAGCTGTGCAGGGGCAGATGAGTACTTATTTGATTTTGAGCTGTTATCCATGTTGGTCTGTGAAGTTTGTGAATTGCTGTCTCCTGTTGTTTGCACTGTGCAGGCTGTAAGAAATAAGCTAAGTATGATGAGTAATATGATTTTATGCATGGGGTCATACTAGCAGATTTATTATTGATTGAGCAATAATGGCAGCACTTCTCTATTGATCTTCTTCCTGCTCAAGAAATTTTCGTTCAAATTTGGAGCGCTTATGATCTCGGATCTCTCTCCGAGGAGCAAATGAAACACTAAATTGCATATCCTTCAGGCGGTAGAATAACCATCCTAGTATGAGCAACCCCCCGCCAATGAGAAAGTAATCCCAGCCCCCATCGATTATTGCAGTGTCTGGCAAAGGGATGACCGCACATTTTGTAGGATCACAGTTTGCTCCGTTTACGCAGGCTGTAAGCACGCAGCTACCTTCTACACAGCTGTGCAAGCCATCTGTTGGACATTGATCGTCTGTGACACATGTGTCTGCACAAGCCGGAGTATGCACTGAGCAAGTTCCGCCTGCAGCCAAATTACATTCGCCCTCTGTTTTAGTGGAGCCGTCTGGACAAGTGCTCGTCCCTGTAACTACAAAAGATTCACAAGTATCTCCATCCATTAGATCATCTGTGCATTTATAGCAAGTGGTTCTTATTTGTTCGCACTGGCAATTACGACAGGTGTAACCTGATGCACATTGTGCCTGACCAGAGCCTTCGCACTCTTCACCACTGTCCACAGTGCCATCCCCACAATATGGCTCAAAATCGCAAGCACACTTTCCTCTCTCTCCGGCAGGAGTAATAATATCTACTTGCTGGCATTGACCATGACCTGGAGTGGGACAGATAATTCCCTCATAAGCTTTACCAGTACTTAGACTGCCACAATCATAAGTACAAGACTCACCACCCACAGGGCAGCAATCCCACTGGCAATTCTTTGTCCATCTTTTAAGATCAAAAGCAGCACAGCCAGCACCTACAAGCTGGAAGCAGTTAGCACCGTAGTCATTGATGCTGCAATCTTGAAAATCCTCTACGGAATCATCTGGGGCTGTAACTCCCATGGTCATGGCCAAATATATAGACAGACCGATGAGAATTACTGTAATTATCCCTAGAAGCAGTGTGAGTGCTTTCCGAGCAGGGTCGGACATTTGATTAATATTATTTAATATGCAAGTATATAAAAATTTGCTAGGAAATGCGACTGTGTTTTTTTCTTGGGGTATAATTTCTATGGGTTAACTTTAAATTAATGTTATTTGGGGAATTTGCTATTTTCCTGGAAAAAATTTCTGCCATCTCGGGTCGTAACCAGATGATGGAGACTTTGGCTGATTTTTTAAAGAAGGTTCCAAGTACGGATGTTCAGCCTATGATGTATTTGTTGCAAGGTCGTTTGGTGCCAGCTTTTATCCCATTGGAGTTTGGGATGTCGCAGAAGTTGGTACTCCGAGCAATCTCTCAGCTAAGTACTTCACCTGAACTACCGCAAAAGTTATTTGCCAAACTGGGAGATGTGGGGCTTGTGGTGGAAGAAATAGTAGCCAATCAAGTAACAAGCCGCCTGACATTGGCACAAGTATATGATTCATTGCTACACATAGCTCGTCTGGGGGGAAAAGGATCGCAGGAAGGTAAGTTAGATTTGGTAAAGAAGTTACTGCTGCAGCTTGACCCATTGAGTGCGAAATTTGTAACTAGGATTATCGTGGGGAGTTTACGCTTGGGCTTGAGTGATAAAACAGTGCTCGATGCTCTATCCTGGGCACTAATGGGTGGCAAATCTTTGCGCCCACAACTAGATGTAGCTTATGGGGCACGAGCGGACATAGGTGTACTAGCAAAGCTGGTGCTTTCTACTCCGTTAGAAAAAGTGGGGGAAACACTTTCCGAAATTGAGTTGCATCCAGGATATCCTGTGGCTTCAAAATTGGTAGAGCGAGAGAAAAATGCCACATCAATATTTTTACGTTTGGGCGAATGTATAGTGCAGCCAAAACTAGATGGATTGCGCTGCCAAATTCACCTTTTGGAGAAGGCAAATGAAGCTGGTAATCGAGTTGAAATATTTAGCCGCAATATGGAAAGCCTTACTGCTATGTTTCCAGATATCGTCCAGGCGGCAAAGTCATTGGCTGCATCTTCGTTCATTATTGACTCTGAGGTAGTAGGCTTTGATCTAGATACTGGTGAATATTTGCCTTTTCAGACAACTATTCAACGAAGGCGTAAGTATGACGTAGCTAAAATGGCAGATGATATACCCGTGAAGGCCATGGCGTTTGATTTACTCTATCTTGATGGAGATGATTTGTCTAGATTACCTTTGCAGAGAAGGATCTCAATGCTTGAGAGATTATTGGCAGGTGATGAGCAGCCTGTGATTGAGCAATTGGAGACCCAGACCGTATCATCTGCTGATTTATTGGAAGATTACTTCATGAAACAAGTTACTGCTGGACTGGAGGGTGTAATCGTGAAAAAGTTTAATACTGCATATGACCCAGGCACACGCAATTTTGACTGGATTAAACTAAAGGCAAGTGCTAAATCGGAGATGGTGGATACTGTGGATGCAGTGGTAATCGGCTATTTCCATGGACGTGGTAGCCGTGCCAAGTTTGGAGTGGGTGCCCTACTGCTGGCAGTTTATAGCCCACAGGATGATAGCTATTATTCGGTAGCGAAACTTGGTACTGGGATGACAGACGAGCAGTTGAGGCAGATTAAGCATCAGCTAAGTAGTCTGGAGATTAATGAGCCGCTTCCAAACGTGTCTGTAGAAAAACTGCTTTATCCAGATGTGTGGGTCTACCCCAAAATTGTGGTTGAGGTGGAGGCAGATCAAATAACTCGCAGCCCAGGGCATACAGCTGCACAGGGCTTGCCTGTGGCATTTGAGCAGGATACTCTGACTAGAAGAGGGTTATCTTTACGCTTTCCGAGAATGAAAGTATGGGGAAGGGATAAACAACCCCAGCAAGCAACAACAGTTTCTGAGCTGTTGAGGATGTATGAATTGCGGATGAAGCAGAAACAGCGAAACGGAGACGCGCTATAATAGATATATATTATTAAAAGCTTATGTTAAAACAATTAGCATTAATACTGCTGACCGGGACGCTTATCATCCCCTTTTCGGCATTGTCAAAGGTTTCCGCTGCAGAGGTAGAACGTAAGGTAGTTTATACCCTGGAAAGTTTCATCAATCAAGATGGAGCTACAGCAGATGTCTATCAAAACTCAATTGGTAGCTGGTTTGGAAGTGGTCAAACCCCCCAGCAGTCTTTTCTTGGGCTTGGTTTCAAAGGCGAAATGCCGGAAGCGGCCAAATCGATCTCCTCAGTAAAATTGATAATCCCCAACAATTCTGTTCACAATGGATAAGTGTCGGAGTTAGCGTTAAAGCTGAAATAACTAACAACCCAACTGCATTCTCCAAAGATAACCTGCCTAGCAGCCGGGTACTTACCACACAGGCTACTCCCTATTTGTGAAAACCGACTCTTGGCAGAAAGGTAGTAATATAGAGATAGATGTTACTCAGCAGCTGCAAGAGCTTATCGAAGTTGGAGCAAATGTAAATTTGGTGGTGCAGGGAACCTCTGCAGCATATGGACGGTATTTCTTTTTGAACCCACGCTCTGGAAATGCTAGCAGCCAACGCTAGAGATCACCTATACTGAGAATGATGGTATTTGTACTTTCACCAGCGACCATCCACATCATCACATTAAATTTGATTATGTATGTGAATGGGGTACAGTGA
>CAZGHV010000087.1:0-4320 GCA_964525705.1 uncultured Candidatus Saccharibacteria bacterium
ATCATGGCCTCAGCCCCCGGTGAATCGACTGCGGAGCCTACCCCAGCTCAGGCTACTCAACGGAAACGGTTTCAGCAAGCGGTGATTTACGGTAAGGCACAGATGGCCGATCCAGAACGCAAGGCAGCCTACGCTGAGCAGGTGAGCAAGAATCAGACTGCTTTTAATACGGCTGTGGCGGACTTCCTCCATGCGCCTGATCTGGATGAGGTGGATCTGACTGAATACACGGGCAAGGTGGGCGGCAAGATTCGGGTGCGGGCGATCGATGATTTTATGGTGACGGAGGTCAGGGTCGAGATCACCAATGCTGATGGTACGGAGGTGGAGTCAGGTCTAGCCCAGCCGGACAGCAACGGTTTGGATTGGATCTATACGGCAACGGCAGATAACCCATCTCTGGAAGGGGACAAGATCACAATCCAGGTCTACGACCTGCCGGGGAATGTAACCGAGGAGGTGCAAACCCTCTAGTTGAGTTATAAGTTTTGCTAATCCAGCTTTTGGCAGAGGGTTGAGCGAACCTTGAGCGAAGGAGAAGCGAACCTAAAGCGAAGGAGAAGCCCAGGCCAGACCATAAGGGGGCTTTATCAGTAGGAGGCGATCGCAATTCAACCCCAGCCCCGGTGATTGCCAATCCTTAAAAGTGCAACAATGACTAGTTTTGAAATGGGATGTGAGGGGCGATCGTCTGCATAACGCAGGTATAACAATTCAACTCCTAAAAATCGGTTTTGAATTTTATCTTGCATCTTGCTGGGTAATCTGCTGTATGGGAGTGTTATCCCGCAAAAGTCTGGATATCAACCCTATGAGTTGCGTTATCTGACAATTTGCAAGTTAATCACCCTCCAGGGGGCGTTATCCAGCAATTTGCAAGATAATATATAGTTGGGCGTCTGTACTCTGCTTACACTCCTTGGCTCTTGTACAGCTTAAGCACTCAACCCATGTTCATTAGTAAGATGTATAAAGTGAAAATACCGTAGGAGCACTTAAGGGATCTGTATGAATATTGAACCAGCATATACTTCTATTGGTAGCCTATTCGCATATAAACCTATGTTCTTCATCCCAAAGTACCAAAGAGCTTATGCTTGGGATGCTGAATCTGTTTCTGATTTTATAAAAGACCTAAAAAAGTGTTTTGAGAAAAGGAAGTCAAGTTCACCTGTAAATCACTTTTTTGGTGGGATTTTGAGTGTAAAACACTCTGTTCCAGGCACAGTTAATCAGCACAAATATGAAATTATCGATGGGCAGCAAAGGATTGCAACATTCACCTTGCTGGTTTCTTGTTTAGTAAAAAAATACAGGGAACTACAAGCAGAAGCGCAGAGTTTAGGAGATACAGCTAACGAAGCAATTATAAGGGGACGAATAGATAAGTTATCTGAGCGGTTTATAGAATTTAGCCAAGAGGTTCAAAGAGTAGTTACTCCTGTTGAGGTCTTAGAACTTTCTAGAGCCGATCAAGCTTTTTACAAAGAATTAATTCGAGAGATGAATCCCTCTGCTTCAAGAGATTCCCATAGAAAGATTTTACATGCATATAACTCTTTGAACAGCACTATTCAGTCAATTATCGCTTCTTATACTAGAATTGAGGACAAGATTGACGATCTTGAGATAATACAGAATATTCTGGATAATGACTTTACTATTCTTCACATGGTAACCAGTAGCCGAAATGATGCATTCCGGCTTTTTCAGGTTATTAATGACAGAGGTACGAATCTAACAGATGGTGATTTGCTGAGAGCTAAAACATTGGAGCTTTTAGAAGGCTTTAATCAACAACAAGATGCTGTTGAGAGAATGTGGGATGACATATTAGCTGATCCTCCTACCGATACCAACAATTATCTAAATTGGATTTACGAGTCTTACCAAGGAAGTAGACCGCAGCAAAATGCCTTGTTTGATATGTTTCTCGATAAATTTTTCCCCCAGCATCAGTCAATTAGCCCAACACTGCATGATGCACAACAGATTCATTCAACGGTAAAAAATATTTATGAGGACATCCTCAATTGTAGAAAGCTTGTTGAGGGGCAATGGTTATATCCTGTGCAGCAGCCTATTACAAGCTGGGACAGGAGCCGCTTGAATATTCTATTAGTTGAACTCGGACATACTCTGTCAATTCCTTTATTTCTTGCAGCGGCTAAACTCGACCATAGGCTGTTCTCTGAAATAGTTCAGATTGTTGAAAGAACCTTCTTCAGATACAAAATAATATGTAATCAACATGTAACTCCATTGAAGGGTGTGTACTATCAGGAGTCACTAGCGATTAGACAGAACCCGACTGCGTATAATATCTCTAGTATCAGAGCCAAACTGCAAAACTTAATTAATACAAAAGCAACAGATTTCACATTTTCAAATGCTCTAAATACGCTTGAGTACAAAGAAGTTGGAGGAAGTAATAAACCTCTCAAATACTTCCTCATGACAGTTGAATATTATTATCAGTGGTACAAAAATGGTGCAACTGGAACACCTGTTTGTGTTGATAAAAGTAGAGTTTATGACTTTGCAGGAACATCGATTGAGCATATTTATCCACGCAACGCTGATGGTACAGTGCTAGATACTAATCTTGAACCGCTAAAAAATACACTTGGAAATTTGACAATTATGGATCCAGCCCAAAATACTTTAGGCGGGAATGATCCATTCACGAGTAAAGCGCCTCTCTATCAGACATCTTCTGTTTTATTAACCCAAGAAATAGGAGCAAAGACAGTATGGACGAGGAATGAAATAGATGCTCAAAAACAGCTACTAGTAGATGCTGCTCTTAAGATTTTTATTTCATGAGCAGCTTTCTCATTAAGCCGCCCAACATTGCGCTGCAACGGACGGATTTAATATCTTGGTTAAGCCCGCAAGGTTACTTGCCGCCGTTGAGCTTCACCGTTAGCTTACTTTTAATTTGATTACTTACAAAGGCAGGTACGTTAAAGCTTTTGTGTGGGAGGAAAGTTTTGTGGTCATGCTAAAATCCTGACTTATTTGTATCCTTCAAATCAAAATCTCGATAGTTATGTTTATTACTCGTTTGTACGATGAATGTGACAGCCGTACTGTACTGGATTATATATGCGACTTTTAGCCTAGGAACAACAGATTGGTTCTGGACGGGCTAGTGGGAATTTAATTGCTCAATCTTACCTCTATCCTTCGACAAAAAAACATTCAATATTTAAACGTTAAAGGGAAAATCATGTCAAACGAAAAGGAGCCTCCTAAACTTTCTAAAATCTTAGAAATCAAAGCTAATTGGATGATTGAGGATTACGATAGAAGGCTGCCTGTCACAGTTATTGCAGGATTTGATTCAAGTGGCAAATCGAGGCTAATTCAACAAATTATTGAAAGTCGAAAAGACCTAAGATTTTTTGCTTTTCAAGCAGACGAGTGTGATGATATTCCCTATGATTCTTTAGAGTGTGCCGCAACAAATAGCTTCTATGATGCAATTTATAGGATTCTACAAACAAGAAACGATATCGATCATTTGCTTATTGAGATAGATTGTTTTACTTCATCTATTTACCGTGTTGCTGCAAATATTCTTGTGACAAACTTAAAGGATTTGATGAGATTAGCTTCCATCTTCATGATGATTGATTTTGCAACCTTTGATCCAGAGTTGTGGCAGCAACTTAACTTTCGATCCTTTGGCGATATTATCTTGCTAAGTAACACTGATTTAGTTGACAATGCTAAATTATCCTCCTTAAACCATGAGATGAGCAAGGTCGCTAGAGTTGTACATTGTCCTGATGATGAGTTTCCTCTACCCGTAATTTCTGAGCTTGGAGTCTTACAGTCTGAAACAGGGCAAACTCCAATTGTATTGGAGCCTGGTTTAGAGCTACTAGAGATAGAAAACTATCTTGTCACTGGAGATCGTTTATCATTAATTTGGTTTGAGAGTAACTTCGCTTTTGCACTTACAAAGTTTCAAGAGTGGCTTGACAGCCAAGCATCAGGAACTGTATTTCGTGTAGAAGGAGTTCTCTGGTTTACGGAAAGCCCAAAATGCCATCCTTTTTATTTATCTGGCAAACGCATTGTTCTTGATGAAGCTGAATGGAACCAAGCACCAAAGAATCAAATATTTTTGGTTGGACAGAACATGAATGCTAAAAAACTATATGAACAGCTTTCTAATTGTTTAAATCAAGTTTAACTTCTAACTTCTTTAACGGAAATGCCGCTGTGAAGTGCAAGCTAACACGTCGTTGGAGCGGTGAGTGAAATGCCTTAGTTGTTTGTTCAAGCTTGTTTATCACCGCTCAACTTCAC
>CAZGHV010000088.1:0-4295 GCA_964525705.1 uncultured Candidatus Saccharibacteria bacterium
GTACATGCTCATGCATCAAATGTTCGCCCCAAACAGCCATCAGTGGTTCAATACAGGGCTAGCTTTATGCTACGGCATAAAGGGCAAACCACAAGGACACTGGTTTGTGGATGAGAAATCTGGCGAAGTACAGTTGTCGGATGACGCATATTCTCGGCCTCAAATTCATGCCTGCTTCATTCAGAGTGTAAATGATGACTTGGTCAACCCCGGCGGGATTATGGATCTTGCCATCCGAGAGTCTAGGTTATTCAAATATGGCTCGGGGACAGGCACAAACTTCTCCCGCCTCCGTGGCAAGGGGGAACACCTATCTGGGGGTGGGACTTCATCTGGAATGATGAGTTTTCTAAACATCTTTGATGCAGCAGCAGGATCTATAAAATCTGGAGGCACAACCCGCAGAGCAGCAAAGATGGTCAGCGTGGATGTAGACCATCCAGAAATCATGGAATTTATCCAATGGAAAGTAATCGAAGAACAGAAAGTGGCCAGCATGGTGGCGGGGTCTTTCCTCACCGAAATGCACCTCCGGAAAATCATGCGCTCTGCAGAGACTGCAGGTCTAGAACCACAGCACAACCCAGAGCTTTCCAGATTAATCCGAGAAGCACAAGCAAGCTTTATTCCACTCAGCTATATAAAACGTGTGTTATTACTTGTAGAGAATGGGGTGAAGTCAGATGAGTTCGATTTCCGCACATATGACGTTGACTTCCGGTCAGAAGCCTATGCCACTGTAGGCGGGCAAAACGCAAACAACTCTGTGCGAGTCACAAATGAGTTTCTCAATGCAGTAGAGGAAGATCGTGACTGGGAATTAATCAACCGCACAGACGGAGAAGTAGCAAAGAAACTTAAAGCAAAAGAGGTATGGGATGCAATTAACTATGCCGCCTGGGCAAGTGCAGACCCAGGACTTCAGTTTCACTCCACTATCAATGAATGGCATACATGCCCAGTAGATGGCGAAATCCGAGCTTCAAATCCCTGTTCAGAATACATGTTTCTGGATGATACTGCTTGCAATTTGGCATCTTTTAACTTAACAAAATTCTACGATCCTGCAGCAGGAATATTCGATATCAATAAATATAAACACGCTATCCGGTTGGCGACAATAGTGCTCGAGATCTCAGTACTTATGTCTCAGGTACCCAGCAAAGAAACTGCCGAACGCACCTTCCAATACAGAACACTAGGGCTAGGGTATGCAAACCTGGGGACATTGTTGATGATGCAAGGTATTCCCTATGACAGTGAAGCTGGCTTTGCTACAACAGCAGCTTTGTCCGCAATCCTCACTGGAGAATCATATGCCACCTCCGCCGAATTGGCCTCAGTTCTAGGGACATTTGACCGGTATCAAGCAAACAAGGAAGATATGCTCCGAGTAATTCGCAATCATCGTCGAGCAGCATATGGCGCAAGCGCAGAAAGCTATGAAGGTATTACGATTTTCCCGATGCAGGTAAACTATAATACGGTCCCCTCTCAACTAGTAACTGCTGCAAAGCAATCCTGGGATATGGCACTGTTACTCGGTGAAGAGTTTGGCTACCGGAATGCACAAGTAACATGCATTGCTCCCACCGGAACAATTGGATTGGTAATGGATTGCGACACTACCGGCATCGAGCCAGACTTTGCATTGGTCAAATTTAAGAAACTAGTGGGAGGAGGCTACTTTAAACTAGTTAATCAGTCAGTAGAATTGGCTTTGAAGCAGCTGGGGTACTCAGAAACAGAAATAGCAGACATAATTAAGTATGCAGTGGGGCACCAGACGTTGGCGACAGCCCCACACATCAACATCGACACGTTGAGCAAGAAAGGCTTCACCTACAAGGAGATAGCTGCAATCGAGGCCATGCTACCTAGTCTATTCGAGTTAAAATACGCCTTCACAAAGTGGACTCTGGGAGAAGATTTTTGTCGTCAGATACTCGGACTCACGGATGAAGAACTCAATGCCCCAGATTTAAATATTCTGATCAAGCTAGGATTCTCTGCCACCGAGATTGCAGACGCAGAAAACTATGTTTGTGGGAAAATGACTCTAGAAGGTGCACCCCATCTGAAACAAGAACACTATCCCATATTTGACTGCGCAAGCAAGTGTGGAAAAGAAGGGCAAAGGTTCATTTCCTACATGGGGCATATCAAGCAACTAGCAGCAGCACAGCCATTCCTCTCTGGTTCAATCAGTAAAACTATCAATTTCCCAGAAGAAGCAACTCTCCAAGATATTAGCGATGCCTACATGCAAAGCTGGAAGTATATGTTGAAAGCCAATGCCTTGTACCGGGATGGTTCAAAACTAAGACAACCACTGAGTACAGGTTCTGCAGACACTATATTGGCCAAATTATTGGAGTTTGAGCAGGAGGAACAAGCCCCAGCTCAAGTTTCTGCGCAACAATTACAAACTGCAATGTCTGCTACGCAACCTATACGTCGCAAATTGCCGGATGAAAGACACAGCATCACACACAAATTTGAGATAGCTGGACACAAAGGCTATGTAACCGTGGGTCTTTATGAAGATGGTGACCCAGGCGAGATATTCATTTCCATGCAAAAAGAAGGAAGCACTTTGCGTGGAATGATGGATGCCCTGGCAATATCTTTATCCTGGAACTTGCAGTATGGAGTTCCGCTTGAGGAACTTATCCGCAAATATGCCCACATGAGATTTGAGCCTGCAGGAATGACTGGAAACAGAGAGATCCCTATTGCCAAATCCATATTAGATTATATAGCACGCTGGCTTGCCCTACGCTTCCTTGATGCAGAAACAGCAAAAAAATATCACAATACCGAGCTAGTGGACATGTCACACCAATCTGGTACAAACGCACGCATATTGATACCTATCATAAACGGCCAAGGCCACACAGAAATCAAAGGGCTAGTGACAGATTTAGAAGATGAAGAACTTGTGGATAGTTCTCGGTTGCTGCAAGTGAAAACACCCGAGCTGCAAATAGAGATCGCTGCTCACAGTCAGTCAATGCCAAAAGCAGCGTCCATGGACATAGTTTCTACAGAAGTACTAGCAAAGCAACAACAAAGTCTTGCAGCCAGGACCAGCAATGAAGATGCAGAAACTTGTAAAGAATGCGGCACAATTATGGTGAGACAAGGCAGTTGCTATTATTGTCCTTCCTGTGGTGCCACCACAGGCTGCTCGTAAGTAGAAAATAATACACTTTTTCCTTAGTGGTGGTGGTGCAAAGCTCGATTTTTGTTGTGTAATCGAGCATGGGTATAGAGCCAATATATATAACGGTAGGTCAGGAAGGTACGAATTATAGCCTTCCGATATCAGAACCAGGTCGTCAGCAAGGTGGTTTGGCGACTGTCAGAGATTATTGTCTGAAAGTAGAAGCACAAGCAGCCGGTCAACCACTAGTTCAAGACGAAGGTAGTGACAATCTTTCCGAAGATGGAATTCACCACCCAAAAGGGAAGCCCACCGTCCTGTGGGTTCCAGAAATTGCTGATCAACATAGTCGACTCTACGCTATTCTGGCACGAATTACTGACCCCAATGCGACAAAGCCCCCTGATAACCCCCAAGTCATTAACACCAAGGCATCAATAACTCAGCTAGTTTATCAGGTTAGAGATTATGTTAATGCACCTATACTTTTGGTCGTTTTTTACCGTTTATACGCTCTGTTATATATCGAGCCGAACGAGCAGCAGGAATTTGAAAATGAACTAAACTGTATCGCCGAAGCTCTGGCAACTGGAAAGCCAGAACTTCTGGGTATGTCACTGAAAGAGGCTATAGCATGTCTGAGACTACTGTTTGACCAACTCAACCTTGGATAAGCTCGTTGGATGGCGAGCACAGAGAACCTGTAAAAGCTAAACTGCAACTGGTATACAACTTCTTCACAAGTAGATACCTGATAATTCGCAATACGGCCGAAGTCGGCAGTAACTTGACAATGCCGGCTAAACTCTAGTTTAAATAGCCAGCCCCTTGCAAATCCTCCCCAATTGGATTACTCACTTAACCCCAGTGAGGCTGAGCACTATTGCATCAATCTCAGGCAATAATGACTTTGCAGCATAAGTATCTCCAGTTACCTTTGGCTTCTCCAGTAACACAAATGGAGGGGTGGGCTGGTTTTCCACCGATTCGGCGATTGATTCTTGAAGTGTAACTCCCGTGGAATAGTCACATACTTTATATACTTTGTAATCAAAAAACACTGATCTACCAGCATAATTCTCAGTAATTTTACCCGAGTAGGTATAAATAGGCATTTCAAATCCTTGCT
>CAZGHV010000089.1:0-4288 GCA_964525705.1 uncultured Candidatus Saccharibacteria bacterium
GCACAGACACGTATCCATACAACAAAATCATGAATAACACAGCAAGGTTGGAGCATGAAGCCACAGTAAGCAGACTTGGCGAAGCCCAAATGCATTACTTAATGTCACGTGGGATTAATGAAGCCGACGCTGCAGCCTTGATTGTTTCCGGCTTCATCGAGCCGATCACCAAGGAGCTACCCATGGAGTACGCCTTGGAGATGAATGAGCTTATTCGCATGGAAATGGAGGGAAGCGTAGGTTGAGTTGCTGACTTCCAATTTTTGCAAAGACAATCTATATTATAGAGTGATTCGATTTCGTTCTGCCAGCATACAAATTCTCCAGCAAGGTGGAGTTCTGCCACCATTTTTGGCCATGATCGTTTTTTGGACAATCTTTGACGGCATCCTAGCATATTCTGCCCCTTTGCTCATCCGTGAGCATATGGGCTCTGTGAGCGAGATGGGGCTAATCCTAGGGACATCTTCTCTCGCCGGAGCCGGGTTTGACATAATCATCAGTAAGTTCATCAAAAGACCGCATTACCGCAGATTGTATTTGTTAATGTTTGCCTGCGGAGTCATGGTGCCATTCTTGCTCACACAATCAAGTTCCATTGCCATGCTTCTCATAGCTATGGTTTTATGGGGTCTATACTTTGATTTCTATAGTCTGGGTAATTTCGATTTTATTAGCAGAACCTCCACAACTACAAATAGCCCCCACCAATATGGTTTACTACTCACTGTTCGCTCAATTGGAGCACTATTGGCGCCATTAATTGCTGGTGCAGTAATCTCAACCAGCGTCAATTCGCAACTGTTTGTTCTGATGTGGTTATTTTTTGCCTTAGCATTTTGCAGTTATGTTGTTCTTCGCATGATAGGTGTAAAAAATAATTCTACTGGCGCAGATCAGCCTAGAACCTTGAAGTACGAATTAATGGTCTGGCGGAAAATATTAAAAAAGCTTGCATTGCCAGCTACATTTATAGTCTTGATCAATGTTTATGATTCCTTTTTTTATAGCGTAGGACCACTGCTTGCCGAAACTTATGATTCACTCTCACCTTTAAATGGGCTAGTTGTTGCTGCCTATTGGATCCCAACTCTGTTTGTAGCACTTTATGTCTCCAGATTCACTGCAATTTGGGGTAAGAAGCGCACAGCCTTCATCACTCTCTTTCTGGCAGGTCTGCCGCTTGTCTTCTTTGCATTTTCTCAAGACAAGCCACTAGCAACAATCGGGCTGATTTTTCTGTCTTCCCTGTTTAGCTCATTATCATTTCCCGCAATTTATGCTGCCTTCACAGACTACGTTACGGAGGCTCGCACGTGTGAAGAAGAGATCAATGCTATTCAAAGCCTTTCTGGTAATTTGGGTTATGTAATTGGACCCATTTTTGCAGGGATCCTAGTAGACGGATTGGGATACAGTGCTAGCTTCAGCGTCTTGGGAGTTATAGTCGTTATTGGAAGCTTGTTGCTAATGCTTATCACCCCTAAACACATCTCAATGAAAGGGTTAAGAGACCTTTGAATGAAACCAAGTCTCTGAAAACAAATTGCAGTAAAGTAGGTGCTATACTGAATTTGACTTTTTGGCAGATAGATAGTTTTTGAAACCAACATGTGCGGAATATTAGGATTTACAGGGAACAAAGACACTGCAGCGTTAGAGAGGATGCTAGCAGCAATTCATCACAGGGGGCCCGATGGTGAAGCAAGATTCGAAAATGACCAGGTCAGCCTGGGCATGCGTAGGCTGGCAATCATTGATCTCACCACTCCAAATATCTACCCAGTGAGTAATGAGACCCATACGCTTAAATGCATCCTGAACGGAGAAATCTACAATTATCAACAACTACGCGCAGAGCTAAAGGCCAAAGGACATGAATTCATCACCCAGTCCGACAGTGAAGTGATAACCCATGGGTATGAAGAATGGGGAGAGGAGGTGGTGAAACACTTGCGAGGCATGTTTGCGTTTGCCATCTATGACACAGAGAAAGATACGCTCCTTCTGGCCCGAGATCGTTTGGGGATCAAACCGCTTTACTATGCCGAACATAATAACAGAATCATATTCGCCTCGGAGATTAAAGCGATTTTTGCCGGATGGGATATAGACAGATCCCCCGATGATATCTCTGTCTTGAGGTTTCTTGCTTCCAGAGTCCATGACGATACTCGACACACTTTTTTTGCAAGTATCAAACGTTTATCTCCAGGACACACCATGAGCATAGACAACCAAGGGAACTTTCGCCTGGAGAAGTATTGGCATCCCACCACTACACCACAGTTTAAATCTAGCAAGCCAGATGAACACTATATCTCGACATTGAGAGAAAAACTACTTGAATCTATGAGGTTGCACTTGATTACGGATGTCCCCCTAGGAGTCAACCTATCTGGAGGATTGGACTCTAGTGCAGTTACGTGCTTGGCCAATAAGTTGCTGAGCGAAGGGAGTAACATTCATACAAACGGCAGATTGCACACTTTCTCTGCAATTCATCCTGGAGAAACCATAGATGAATCGACATATATTGACGAAGTCGTAAATTTCACAAATGCTGAGAGCCACAGAGTCGTTCCCGATGTTGATACTTTTTGGCAAGAAATTGAGACCTGGGTAAAGTTTCAAGAAGAACCAACTATCAGTACTGCCCCATATGCCTACTACACAGTGATGCGTGAGGCAAAAAAACACATAACTGTTTTGTTATCTGGTCAAGGTGGAGACGAATTATTGGCCGGCTATGTCCCATACTTTATGAGTTATATTCGATCTGCGAAAGATGCAAACGCTTTCTGGGAGATCCTGCGAGAAAGTATACGTGGGTTTGATCTGTATGCGCCATATTTGAAGCAGAAAATCTCCCAATTATTACACCAGAACACTCAACTACAGATAAAATATTTGCTCAACATCCCCAAAGATGCATCTCAGGAGATGCGTGAGCGTGTCAACCATAAGCACCTTTCAAACCTTAACGAAAGACTACTTTTTGATATCACCCAGGGTTCGGTTCCCAATCTGCTTCGTTACGAAGACAAGAACTCAATGGCTCATTCGCTGGAATCAAGAGTTCCATTTTTGGATCACGAATTTGTAGAACTGGTACTTTCGTTCCCGATTGATCAAAAGATTAAATTTGGCTGGAATCGCTATGTTTACAGAGAAGCAATGTCAAAGCTCATCCCCGAGAAGATAAGAAGAAGAAGGAGTAAAATAGGATTTGTAAACTCCGAATGGGAATGGTTACAGGCCAAAGAGCAAGAGATATTGCAAATATTTCATTCGCCGGAATTCCGAAGCAGAAAATTCTGGCATCCAGAAAGGGTCGCCAATGAATTTGTGTCGTGGTGTAAAGGAGAAAAAGAAGGTGATGGTCTTGTTTTTTGGAGGATCTTGAGTGTAGAGCTGTGGTTAAGATCTTGGACAATCACACATAAGTAATATACAATCGAGCTATGGCAAACAATTATGGTCTCCAAAAATCGGCAAATCCAGACCGCAATTTGGAGATTGATTTCATGGGAGAGAGCTACATGAGGCTTCCTGTAAAGACACCTCTCATCAATATCGGAGATAGTTATCTGGAAATGGTTGAGGTTTACGCACAACCAAGTGTGGTCCCGGGCGACATAATCGCCATATCCGAAAAGGTGATTTCAATTTGTCAACGACGAGTAGTGCATGAATCTGAGGTGGAGCCTTCTTGGCTGGCAAAATTAATTTGCCGATTTGTAACCAAATACCCAGATGATGTAGGCTTTGAGAATCCCCGTAAAATGCAGGTTGCTATTAATGAGGCTGGCTGGTTACGCATGCTGTTTGCAGTTGCTGGTGGAGGAATATTAAAATACGTATTCAGACAAACTGGCTGGTTTTATCGTATTGCAGGAAACAACATCAATGTCATCGATGGCTTCAACCCTATAGCAATCCCGCCATTTAACAAATACGCAATGCTCTCCCCAGAGAATCCAGATGCAGTTTGCAATGAGATTGAAATGCGAATAGGCATCCCCACAACAATAGTAGATGCAAATAATGTGAATACAGAAATTCTGGGTTTAAGTAAAGGGATGCCATATTCCCAGAAAGACCTGAAGCTTTTGCTTGCAGGAAACCCAATGGGACAAGAAGACGAACACACACCAATGTTGTTGATACGCAAGAAATAGTAGCCTCCCCCATTTGTCCTAAGTCTGAATTGTGATCATAAGGGATTTACAAATTATGCTAACCTTCTCCAAATTTGTATCGCAATACAATGCAGGGGAGGTAGGAA
>CAZGHV010000090.1:0-4241 GCA_964525705.1 uncultured Candidatus Saccharibacteria bacterium
TCGTCTGTTGTGGTCTTCCTAACCAAGTCATTGCAGCGGACGGGCGGGCGATCTTCTGATGTGGTCAACCAGGTTATTGCAGTAGACGGGTGGGCGATCGCTCTTAGTAAGTGAACGCTGATTTCCAGGAGAGCATTGCAACAGAGGTGCGGGAGATCACTGAGTATGTCCTAAATTGGTCATTGTAGTGGATGGGCGGGCGATCGCTGGTGGTGAGCCAAAGTTGATCTGCCGCCGCTGAACTCCAGGCCGTTAGCTGGACAGTTGTGTTCACGTAATGAGGGGTAATGTATATAAATGAGTTGTTATGAAAACCCTACAGTTGCTGCAATTATTGGTGCGGTCGTTGGAGCAGCAATAACAGCAGCAGCGTCCACATTCATCTGACAAAAGACAAATCGAGTTAGAAGAATTGATTGCGTCATTAACGATGCATCTTCATTGTTGACCTTTGCAGATACGATTCGCAGTAAATTAGAAGTGAAATATGCAGGAGAGCAGGCAACATCTGTTTTTCTGTTCAATCTTGAAGTTTTCAATTCTGGAAACCAAGCGGTTGGAAATCACCCAGTTCTGATACGGCTAGATAATAGTGCCAAGATTGTTGATTACAGCTTCAAAACTGAGCCCGAAGTCGGCTTTGGAAAAATTAGTGAGTTACAGCGTCAGAATGACGAACTTGATCTGAGTATTGAGCTATTGAATCCAGGGGATCGTGTTTACCTTGAGTTGATTTCCGTGAATAACACGTCTGATCTAATCGAGGTATATATGAAAAATGCGAATGTTGTCTGTCGCTCGTATACTCCTAAAGCCGCAGAAAGCGCAATTCTAGGAGTTCTTAATAAATCAGTTGATCCAACGCTTGTGTCATTAGCTATGATGCGCTCAATTCCATTTTTTGGAGGATTTGTAGAGCCTTTTATGACCGTTGTTTTGGCAGAGCGATTTGAAAGAGCATTGCGCCAAAGCAAGTAGCTTAAGGCTTCAGAGCCAGCTAACAAAGACACGCTCATAGGTGGGTTGGTCATCTATCAGGTTAAAATGTGAAGAGAACAATCCTGCATACTTCAACCCAGTATCCATTCTATGCAAATTACCCTTAACCTTGATGAATCGCTTCTCAACGAAGCCTTTCAACTGGCTAACCTTGCCACCCAAGAAGAACTGGTGAATCTTGCTCTACAAGAATTCGTGCGATCGCGCCGCAAAAAGAATCTTCTCGACCTCGCGGGACAAATTCAGTTCGCTCCAGACTTCGACCATAAAGCTCTGCGCAAAACTCGTCATGTTGCTGATTGATACATCCGTTTGGATCAGCGTCTTCCGAGATCGCAGCGGTCAAGTTCGTCAGCACCTTGAAGCCCTGATTGCTAATCGGGAAGTTTTCCTCACCCGATTTACTCAGCTTGAACTGCTTCAAGGTAGCCTAAACGAGCAAGAATGGACTCTCCTCTCTACTTACCTCGAAACACAAGATTACGTTGAACTCACAATTCATTCTTGGCAAGCGGCTGCCCGCATCTACTACGACTTGCGCCGCCAAGGGCTTACCGTTCGCAGTCCGATCGATTGCTGCATTGCTCAAGCGGCACTAGAAAACGATTTACTTCTGGTTCACAATGATCGTGACTTTGAAACCATTGCCCAGGTGCGTTCTCTTCAACATCTTCGTTTTCAACCTTAAACCCTCTAATTGTACTTAAAGGTTATCGGTGGGGTAAGCCAGCTAACACTGCGCTGCAACGGACGGAACTGAGATCTTGGTGGAGATGCCAAAGTTGTTTGCCGCCGTTGAGCTTCACCGTTAGGCTGACAACTTCATAGATAAGAGATAACGGTTGCTTGCTGCATATCTCTTTTCATTTAAGCAATAGATAAAAGCGCAGAATGGGAAATGGAATCTACCTGCTAAAATCAGCCCACCTAATGTGGCACCATTGGGCGGCGGTATAAGTGCAGCTTTTTATCCTCTGAATAACCAACTTGAAGCACTGTTTGCAGCAAATGGCGGTGGTATCCGTGTAGCTTGGAAAGCTAATAACGGTAATTGGAGTGCACCTGTCGGAATTTCACCAACAAACATTACGCCTGCTGGGGCAGGAATTACATTAAAGTTTTATCCTCCAAACAACCAGTTTGAAGCCTTCTTTGTTGATAATACAGGAAGAATAAATGTTCTTTGGAAAGCGCAGAATGGAAGATGGAACCCACCTATTGGAATCAGTCCGCCACAAACTGGTGTCCCCGGAAATCCTGTAGTTGCATCCTTTTACCCACTCAATAATCAGCTTGAAGTCTTTACTGTAGGTGCAAATGGGGCAGTAAATTTGCTTTGGAAAGCACAAAACAGTGCGTGGAAGCCACTTGTCAGTCTTACGGCTGGAGGTGCGGCACAATCAAGCAGTGGTTTAGCTGTGCAATTCCAGCCTCTGGAAAATCAGCTAGAGCTTTTCTATGCCGATAGAACTGGTGCGCTTAGCCTCCTTTACAAGGCGCAAAATCGAAACTGGAACTCGGCATTCAGGCTCTAGTCTCCCATATCCCATAGAACAGCCTAACATAGCCTCTGAAGTAGACAGCTACCCCTTGCTTGAAGTTCTTCTTATGTCAAATTTTGGTACGATTATCTAGTAGCCAGCTTTCTACGAGGGATTGGTATTATGCGGTCAATTGAGCAACTAACTGAGGAAATATTATCCCTGCCTAGTGAGTCAAGAGCACTCCTAGCAGACAAGCTGGTGGAAAGCTTGGAGTTCGATACCGACTCAGCAATTCAGGCAGTTTGGGTAACTGAAGCCAAGCACCGAAGAGATGAGGTGCGAAATGGTTCTATTCAACCAATTGCAGGCGAAGATGCTTTAGCGCAAGTCAGGCAACTGCTTGAGCCATGAGGTATGTATTTCATCCTGAAGCGCTCAATGAATACGCTGAAGCAGTTCAATACTACACTGAGCAGAGAGTTGAGGTTGCTCAAGCGTTCATAAACGCGATTGAGGATACAGTTTGTCGGATCAGGGAGTCTCCAACCCGTTACGCTGTAATTGATGAAGATGTTCGGCGATGTATGGCGCGTAAGTTTCCGTATAGTATTCTCTACACAGTTGAGCAAGACTTCATTCTGATTTTGGCAGTCATGCACTGTAGTCGTGAGCCGGGGTACTGGAAAAGTCGCAAGTAATTGAATCTACCAGCCGCTTAACACTGCGCTGCAACGGGCGGGACGGAGACCTTGGTTTAGTCTCAAAGGTTATCTGCCGCCGTTGAGCTTCACCGTTAGACCGCTAGATGATTGATGGGTACTCAATAGGGTAGGCAGGCTAACCCATGCCTGGAGTCCTACAAAGGTCTGCTACGATCAAATTGGCGAACCTGATGGTGCTTATGACACTCGCGATCGTAACTGAGCCGACTCCTCTAAAACTGAATGCGGATGGCGTGGTTCTTGTCGGGAAAACTCGCGTCACATTGGATACTGTGGTTGCTGCTTTCCTGGATGGTGCTACAGCAGAAGAGATTGTCGAGCAATATCCATCGCTTCAACTTGCAGATGTGTACTCGGTGATTGCTTACTACCTGCGGCAAAAAACTGAAGTTGATACTTATCTAAAAATTCGACAAGAGCGTGCTGCCAAAGTTCGTCAAGAAAACGAGCGCCGTTTCAATCCAATTGGCATCCGCGATCGGCTGCGGGCAAGACTTGACCATCAAAGACAGGGTTGAAATGTTATGTCTTTTAGCGGACGAGAACTTTAACAACCAAATTATGTGGGGGATTCTGCGACGAAGACCTGAGATTGATATTGTCAGAGTCCAAGATGTTGGTCTGTCTGAAACTGACGATCGAGTCATCCTGGAATGGGCGGCACAACAGGGTCGAATCCTATTAACCCATGATGTGGAAACAATGACCCGATATGCTTACGATCGCGTACAGGCAGGGTGAGCAATGCCAGGAGTCTTTGAGATTAGTCGCAGCGTTCCAGTTGGACTGGCGATTGAAGAGATTATATTGATCGCGGAGGGAAGTTTTGAAGGTGAATGGGAAGGACAAGTGCAATATCTGCCTCTTCGTTAAGGGAGCATGTCACCTTTGGCATACACAATGCCTAACCCACACAGGCGGATTGGGTTGGTGCCACTACGTATCGCCTCCGGCATGGCTTCGCTAGTGTGTAGCATCTCCGAAGACGTGATTCGATTCGCCCCAACCCCGTGAATCGAATTCACTTATTTTTTTA
>CAZGHV010000091.1:0-4109 GCA_964525705.1 uncultured Candidatus Saccharibacteria bacterium
ACTAATAGTAGCAGATCTCTCTTAACTACTGGTTCAGTTTACCCAGGACTTGTCACGCATGACTGGGAGGAAAATCTCGGGTGCATTCCAGAAGGGAATGAGGCCCCCCCCGATGATAAGAACCCCACAGCCACTGACGAATGGTCAGTAGAAGTGCCTCCAGCTACTCCTTCACCATTCACCATCACCGACCTCATTACAAAAGCTGAAAATTGCGGATTACTTCAACTTGAACAATTAACTAAATGCAGCGGTGAATGCCAGCTTATGCCAGACAAAGAAACCTGTGGAAAGTTTGCATTGGCACTAGAAGAAAAAAACGTAATTGATTTTACAATCAAGTTGATAGAAATATTTGGTAGTAGTGTTTATGCCATGCCCTATCGCAAAGAGTTCGCATCTGAACTCATAGCCCTGATTGAGCTCATAGCCCAGAATAACAATCAACTAAACCTAGGAGAATATGAAGTCACAAGAATACAAAAGCTGTTCGATGATGTCTTTTACTTGATTACCGATTTCCTACGGAAAATATATCCAACTATTATGCATGATGGACAGTCTACAGCAAAAATAGGACGAGCTCATCGGTTTTTTAAACGTCGGTGCAAGATACTTAGCAATAATAACATCAACCAAGAGGGCTAACTGATTTATCAGACAAAAAATACCAGCTATCTATTTCTTTGCAGTATAATTAACTGTACTCAATCAAATCATGCTAGCCGCATCACCAGGACATAGTGGACTGCGTATCCACCGCTTTTTTACCAAGCAAGACATCAAGTCCTCTCGCCCACTATGGAACCAAGAGTTCCTCGATAAACATATCTTCTATCATGCACCCATCGAGATTGATGGGGTAGAGCACAACAAAGGTGAAAGCAGTATTACGCAAGTAGTGCGCAGGATGGCAAATACCTGGAGATGGTGGGGGGACACATACGGTTATTTCGAACGTAAAAGTGATGCCCAAGCATTTGCAGATGAAATCGAATATTGCCTTCTGCAACAAATATTTTCTCCTGGTCTCCCTCACTGGCGATCATTAGGTTTGCGCACGGCATATAACCAAAGAAACGCAAAGACAAGCGGGAATTACTTTGTGGATCCTGAGACACAGCAGCCTTTGATTTGTGAAGAAGAATTTGCCCACCCCGTGCTCTTTGACTCTGAAGAGAACCAACACCCCGTGTTCCAGTGTTTCACGAGGTGCGAGGCTGCGCAATTGCCCAACATCGCAGGAGATGACGCACTAGAGTTCATTACATCTATATGTCTGGTTGCACTTGATATCTCTTTTCTCATCAGTGCTTACACTAGCGAACAAGTCGCCAGAAACAGCGTTTCACACAGAAAGGTAAATATCCAGAAGGTGTCTTTCGGCAACAACGAAAGCGATGAGCAAATGCTTAGCAAGCAGAATCAAGCTGTACAAGCCACAACATCCCTGCTGAAAAATACTTTTTCCAGAAAATTTGAGCAGCAAGTTTCTTTAAACAACTTCTCTGTCACAAACTCAAATGTGAACACTGATTTCATTTGCCAACTCTGGGAAATAACACCCACAATGTCAAATAAACAAGATGCCCGCCAAGCAGAAGTTGCAGAGACCTCATCAACCAAGCAAACAACAACATCCAGTAAGGCGACCTTGCCAGCCCACACGCTGAGCAGTCTTTCCCATAAACTGGATGACAGTAGCCTGCTCACTATCATAGTTGACGAAAACCATAGGCCGGTAGAGATATTTATCCCAGCAGCCTGCAGTGCAAGCACAAAGCTAGTAGTAGATTTACTCTGGGAATTATGGCTGCAAAACAATAAATCCAGGACGGATGTAACCTCAAGACTGCTTCAGCACGCTGCAGAAATAGAACTTGATGTAGACCGGAAATGCCTCACAAAATTAATCCCCTGGCTTCAAGAGCTAGAAGACTATTTTTTTGCCAACTGATGCTTTCTTTCTGCAATAAACTCTTGTACACCGATTTGCACCATCGCCATTACCGGGACTGCTAGCAAAGCCGCCAAAACTCCCCCGATTTTAAAGGCTGCAATCACAGACAGAATAGTAATAATCGGGTCCAAACCTACTGCTCGCTGCATTAGTTTCGGCACAATAAAAGTCGCTTCTGCATTTTGCAGGACAACAGAAGCAAGCGCAATATACAAAGCTGCGGCTGGACCGGCTGCCCCCAGGGCAATTATGCTTGCAATCGCCATTGCCATCACTGGTCCAATGTTGGGGACTGCTTCTAGCAGACCTCCGATTAAGGCAATAGGTAAAGCATATTCTGCCAAACGATATTCGCTATCAAATAAAGATGGCAACCAAACTATCACATAGTTACATACCCCGATTAACACCATTAATATCAATTGGCCTAGCATCCAACCCCCCAAACTTTCTTCTGTGCGTGAGAGTATCCGCTGCCAGCGTTGTTTTGTAGCCTCTGGCAACAAATCTAGCAACCAGCCATATATTGTCTTGGGCCGCAATAGCAAATAGACTGAAACCATCACTGTAGTAAACAAATATAGCAATATTTTTATCAAACTGTCTGCCACGCCCCATGCGGTTCCTGCCACATTGGAGATAGAGCCTGTATCTACCCAGCCGATCAGATTCCCATCTTGTAATATTTGTCCCACCCACACCTCCACACCCTGCTGCAAATCTTCAAGCCTCAAGAACTCGTTCAATGCTGGCAAGGTATTTTCTGTCCAACCAACCACCGCAGAATAAATATTCGGAAGTTGAGATACAAGCAATTCTAGCTGATGAACAAATTCATTGGCTACAACTAGCACTATGCCGCCAAATAAGGCGAAAATTAAAAAGTATATTCCCACTACACTCACAACTCTTGGCACTCTGCGTGCTGCCAACCCATCCACAAAAGGACGGAAAGCTGCATTAAAAATGAATGCTAGAAAAAGAATGAGAAAGACTTCGGTTATTTGTAATCCAAGCCAAGCTAAACCTATTCCTGCTATAACCACCCATACCGAGCGGAAAGTAATGTCTACCTGTATTTTCTGCATGCGCGATTATAGCAACCAAAAGCCCTCCGAGACTACAAATAGAGTTTGGAATTCACAGTCACAATCGCCTAAACAGTTCAAATGCTCACCTAATAAGAAACCGTAGCAATAGAAAACCGCCGGCTCATTCCGGCGGTTTGTGATTAAAACTGGCTTCGTCAACCTTTTTTTAACGCCATTCTCCCTACCAAAGCCAAATATTAACTTGGCTGACGAGTGTTAATTACTAGCAGCACTAGCATTAAACCACAACGTATCCAAGATAACTTTTTGAGCCTGGTATGGCTGCAAATACTCACCTGCAACTTCCGGGGAAGTCGTATTGCTACCCGCAATTTCGGCTTCAAATATTTGTCCGTTTTCAATAAACACATACACATACTGTGTTGAAAACCCCAAACGCTCTGCATATATCACCGGCTTGCCCCATTTCTGTGTTTGGTAATACTTGCCAACCATAGCTGGCACGCCTTCTCTCTCTGGACGACTCTGTGCTTCAAACTCTGCTAGCAAAGTCTCCATAGTTTTGTTCTCTTCATTTGGTTCACAAGAAACACTCACAAAGGGGAACCAATCACCACCATAGTCGTTCTTGAACACTACCCAAGCAGCAGTCTTTTTAGGAGCTGCCTCAACAGGAGAATACTGCCAATATGCTCCATTAGATCCATCCTCAATATATGGCGCTTCTCTGGGAGGAGTAGGGATACCTGTATCGCAGGCTGTAAACATACTCCATGTCCAGCCACTAGGTAAATCTGGCTGATTATCCTGAGTGGTAGATGTAGATGTTGAAACCGATACTACGATTGGCTCTGTAGGGACTTCATCAATCGGAGTACGAATAATGTTTGGCTGTATAGCCACAGCCTCATCACTTTTATCCAGTAACAACAAAGTAACTCCAACTATTCCTCCAACTATCACTACAGTCATGACTGCAGCTACTATAAACAGTTTGCTCTTGAGCAACTGTTTCAGGCTTACTTTACCCATTTGAAAATAATTAGGGTCTTGCCCAGATAACTAACCCATAAGTGGGGTAAAATAGTTACTATGAG
>CAZGHV010000092.1:0-4085 GCA_964525705.1 uncultured Candidatus Saccharibacteria bacterium
GGTCGGCAGGAGTGGTGGCATCTCTGCCCTTTTTGAGTGGCGAGATAGACTTGTCGGCAATTATCATGCTGGTAATTGTAATAGCATTGGATTTGGCTACCGAGGGTGTAATCTCGGCTTTGCGAGAAAAGGTTACTCACTGGCAAGAATCTCGACAGCCTACTTCTGCGGTATCTCCGCCACAAGTTGTAAGCACATCTCCACAAAATATTACTATCAATTTACCTAGCCCAGTAGCGGCTCCTAGCGTTGAGAAACAAATAATTAATGTGCAGACAACACCTTTCCCGCAACCAATGAACGAGGCCACAGAGATTCAGTCCTTGCAGGTGCAGGATGGGAAAATAGAGAAATTGCTTCTTCCGGAGGGAAAAGAGGGCTAAGGTTTGATATAATCCGATGCCTGGCTACTTGTTCGGAGATCGTCTAATGGTAGGACAGCGGCCTTTGAAGCCGTGAATCTAGGTTCGAATCCTAGTCTCCGAAGATATTATCCCCGGTAAATATATCCCTTTTTGTAGATAGTAATAATCTGCCCTTTCAAGTTGATTTTTGACATCTTCATCCTCAGTTTGAAAATCAATTGATCTATAGCCCAGGGTGAATATTGTTCTGAAATCCTTCTGCCCCATATAGCTCTCAGGACTTTTTCCTGGAAATGATATAACTGGCAGTCAAAGACGTGATGGGAACAATAAGAATGAGGCCGATACTCCCAATGAAAGTACGGACAATTTCCTCTGCAAAGATCTCATTATTAATAATTTCTCCTAGTGGGACATGATTTGCTTGAAGTAACATGATCAAAGGCATAGCAGCTCCTGCATAGGCGATAAACAGTGTGTTTACCATGGAGGCAATATGATCTCTGCCGATATTCATACTTCGTATAAAAAGCTGCTTTTGATCTAGACTCATATTTGCTTTGTGGATTTCTAGCATTGAAGATACTTGGTTAACCGTGACATCGTCCATCACACCGATTCCTCCCACGATAATACTGGCAAATAAAACTCCGCGCATATCTATCATGTTGGGCAATTGATTAATCAAGAAATATGATTCCTCCGACCCAAAGCCAGTAAGGCGTACTAGCTCCATAAATATCACTGCTAAAACAGAAACCATTCCTAACCCTAGTAATGTGGAGATGAGTGCAATAGTGGATTTACGATTAAAGCCATGGGATAGATATATGGATGAGCATAAAACAAGCACGCCGCCTACAAATCCAGCCAGAATAGGATTGCTGCCATTGATTATTGCGGGAATTGTTACCAAGAAAAGCACTGCAATGCTAATGCTTAACCCGATGAGTGATCCTAGTCCTTGGAGTTTACCGACAAGCAAGGTGGCAATTATAAAAATGATAACTAGGACCACGATTGGTGACTCGCGTACTGGGCCAGTAATGGCATAGCTGTTTCCTTCTGGGGAAGTGTAAACTTGCAGAAAGACATGTTCTCCTTCACGATATACTAGACGGGGTTCAGATTCCTCTATGATGAGCGTTTGACTAGGCTGTGAATCGGATTCCACTGTCACAGCGTATTTCACACAAACTGTATGGGCTTGTTCAAGGTCACTATTGGTGCACTCTGCTTGGATTGCCTCCAAAATCTGTCCACGGAGTTGCTCCGATGCCTGGGCACCAGTGGCAATAGGGGCACAAAACAAAATGACTAGTGCCGTAATAGTAGCGGTCACAAAGGCTACTGGGATACGTGCTACAGGCTTATTCATATGGGGGTATTATACTTAGGTACTGGATTTTTGCAAAGAAAATCAAAACCATTAGTTTCCGCTACACTGTAATTGTGACATTATTGCAACTTCATACAATTTGTCATATGCTGTGTATGTGAAGGATACACGCAAACAAGCTGTGATTTCAGCCTTTACTCTGATAGAGTTATTGCTGGTATTGGTGCTTTTGGTTATTTTTGCATTTATCGGTGTGGCATTGATCAATCCTGCCAGCCGCATTCAGGAGGCAAATGATACTAGTAGACGGGAGGAGGTACGTAGTATTCAAAAAGCAATAGAACTCTATGTGGCGAATAATGGTGGTCGGTTGCCTCTTACCGCTGGCGGTCAAGCATTACCGGCAGTTACCCGGGATACATTGATTCAGAATGGTGCGGATGCCAGTAGTGTGGCAGGGTTAGTTCCAGATTATTTGGATACTGTGCCTTTGGATCCAGATGGACTAGAGTACAAAGTCGGACAAATTGCTGGAGGCACTGTGCTGGTAGGTGTTGCGCTCAATGCAGGCGGTGTCTATATTATCCCCTAGGCTTACTATTTACCGTCAACTTTCTCCATCACTGAGACGATGATAGAGAATACTAGCCCAAATACTATTGCCCAAAGGAAATTGTCAATGTATAGCCCTTCTACTATTTGGTCGGCTACAGCCATAATTGTGGCATTGATTATGAGGGTGAACAATCCCAGTGTAATCAATGTAATAGGTAGCATTAAGATCTTGAGGATGGGTTTGACAAATGTGTTTAGCAGCACTAGTACTATTGTGACAGCGATAACAGCTTCTGGCCCGGAGACGCTGACTCCAGGGAGCAAATATGCACAGGCAACTACTGCCAGGGCATAAACTATCAATTTGGCAAGAATTCGCATGAAATTATGATAAATATGAGCTATTATATACTATTATGGAAGAAAAGATGACATACTCTCGTAAGGTGATGCTGGCAGTGGTAATAGTTTTATTGCTGGCATTGATAATTATTGCAGTGATTATTTTCTCAAAGCTAGGAGAACCAGAGCCTACTCCACCCACGCCAGCGGAAAGTGAGTGTACTGTGGGACAGACAAAATGTCAGGTGGACAGTGCAGGTGAAAATACTGGCATAGTGTGTAGTTGTGAAGTTGTAGGTGATGCTACAAGTTACATTTGTGCACAAGATGCGTACGATTTTGCCCAGTGCCCAGCAAATATTTTTACGACTGAATGTCCAAATGGCACTATATATACAGGGGAGTGCGCTGTGGACGATTGTGATCAAGGACTGCGACCACAATACTTTTGTAATCCCAGCACTGGTGAAATTCAGCTGCATAAATGTGTTGTAGATTCTTTTTGTCCGGTGGATGTCTCCAGTTCAAGCAGTGAATCTTCAATGGCTAGCTCGGCAACAACTTCTCAATCCGAGACAACGGTTTCGTCAGAATCTTCTGAGATAAGCCAGCTGACTACAGATTCCTCCACTTCTGCGCCTGCAGTGGAGCTCCCAGATACGGCGATTTCCGATTATCCTTTTGTCCTCATATTTATCGGAGGGGGGTTGCTCTTCTTTGGGTTGCTAGTAAACAGGCTTCCGATGCTCGTTAATAATGCTGACTCCAATACTGGATATATGAGGAATGTAATTGCAGACCAAGCAAAGAAGGCGCGTTCAGACGTGTCTAGAGGTAATGGTTAGTGTCTGGTTGAAGATAGTTGACATTGGTTTGTAGTTCTAGTAAGTTGATATAAGATAATATATATAATTTAATTATTAGCCTTTTTGTCAAATGTTTACGACAAAGAAACACTCAGCTAGCCTGAAGGCTTTCACGCTGGTCGAGATTTTGGTGGTGATCGCTATTTTGGCGATCCTGGCTGTGGTCACATTTGTAGTGATCAATCCAGTACAAAGAATTAATGATGCGAATGATAGCACTAGGCGAGAAGATACTCAGTCGATATTGGCAGCTATTGCTTTATTCAGCGTTGACAATAACGGTCAGTTGCCTACGGCGGGAGGTGCAGCGTTGCCAGTGGTGACAGCAGCAAATATAATGACTGCGGGAGTGGCGGCCACAACACTAGATAGTGTGAGTCCTACTTACATGGCAAGTATACCTACAGATCCTACTTCGGTGGAATACCGTGTGGGGAGATTGGCGAGTGGGTCGGTAATTGTGGGTATAACGCTGTCGGATAGCAGCGTCTTCACAAAGGCGCAGTAATCTGTAAGATAGAATCTGAACACCCATCTGGGTTAACCGGGTGGGTGTTTTTTTGTAAGGGTCTTGCCCAGTTTGATTAAGAATTACGTAACATTTTCCGCAAGTCTTCA
>CAZGHV010000093.1:0-4056 GCA_964525705.1 uncultured Candidatus Saccharibacteria bacterium
CTATAAAGCAGCGACGTACAGGGATAGGAAAAAAGCAATACTCCCGCCAGCAAATAGTAGAATCATTCCTTTGATGATCAGCTGGCCAGCCTTTGGTAAATGATAACCAAATTCTGCTAAGAAAAAGGCAAAATACCAAATCACCGGCAACACATAGCGAAAGTCCCCCATAGGCGGGATATCGTGAGAATAGCGCATGGGCACAATTACCAATATGGATGCCAGCAGCCCAAGTACAGGTAGCCAAAGTCGACGCCAGGAAATTAATGCTTGCAGAAAAACTATGGCCAACAAAGGCAAAGATACAACACTCATCATTACAGCTAGCTGCTCAACCCAAGGAGCTTGATATTCAAATTGACCAAAAAGACCTGTCTTGAAGAAATAGTTCCACACATACTTACGCCCAGCTTCATCCGAAAAAGGATTTGTGAATGGCCTCTGCAGATATGCACCAAAATCAAATCCGACAAACTGATATAGTTCGCTCCCCACAAACAGCTCTTCTCTGGTAAGATTTGTTTGACCTAGCAAAGCATCGTCAGCTTGATTGAGTTTGTTTAAATGGGGCAGCAGTAATGCTGCACCCATCACAAATGCCAACCCTATTGCCATTACCCAGGAAACATCTTTGGACTTATGAAAAATCTTTTTACCCCAGATTCCTGCCAACACAATCCCGACCAGCAAAGCACCTGAGGTCTTGGCCAACGCAGCCAATATAGCCGCTGCCACTGCAACGTCCAACCCTAGCCTGCGGTGTGGGTGAAACCACCACCAGCTTAACCCAAACCACCCAAGTCCCCAGAGGGCATACCATAACATATCATTATTTACTGAAGCAGAGTGGACTATCGCCGCTGGCCAAAAGGCAAACAAAAATCCTGCTAGAAACTGCCAGTGATGCTTATTTTTCAACCAAAGACGCAATGCAGCAATACCTGTCACCACCAGCACCATACTAAATACAACACTCACCAATCGCAGACCTAAATACGGATCAACTGTTGTAAAGATATCAAAACCACGCACCACAACAGCAGAAAATAAATAATAGAGGGGTGGCTGATGACACTCCCAGCAATCACTTGGCAGAGGCAAACTACCGTATAAAGTAATGTAGTTAATATACTCCAGATGACCATCCAAATCATGGCTTCTAGCCTCCAAGGGTGTGTAGAAAACATACAGCAGCCTCAGTAGCAAAGCACCCACCACTAGCATGCGCAGTGCCACGGGCCATGATAGCTTCTTAAGCACAAGCCAAATAAAATATACAATTCCTGCCAAAAAAACGCCCCCAAACAAATATATCCAGAGATCTCCTGAAGGATTGGTTATCAAAATCCCCCCGCTCCCACCGCCATTTTCTACAAGTATGTCAAACATGTTCTCGCCAGGAACTATATATTCCCCCAAATCAAGCTCAAGCCCCCTGGCATAATCACACCTTGCCCCCTGCGACCTGCCCCCTAAGTCTACTTGCAGGCCATTAATCTTCAGTTCTTCCAAGCAATCATCTGCATAAACGTGAAGGGTTGTGGGAGAAAAATCTGTGTGCCAAAGCTTAAGTCCTATCTGCAACGGACCAGATTCTGTTGCCCAGGCCGCATAATCTGGATAGAAAGTGCCTGTAGCTCCAGAAAATTCATAAATATTCACAAGTCGCAGATTGAGCAATAGCCCCCCGATGACAATCAATGCGAATGCTATGACCCAAGGAGCCCTTTTCAGGTTTAACGATGACATGTCGCCATTATCCATGATTCCTCATGAATACGCAAAAATTACTTTTTCATGGTAAAATGGATGAACTGCCATTCTACTGTCCTGTATTTTGTGATTACAGGAATCAGGTTCCAATAAATAAAATAAGCGAAATGGAAAATAGAGAACTAGACATCACTCGCCATTCTGCAGCGCATGTGCTGGCCACAGCCGCTATTCGACTCTTCCCAGAGACCAAGATAGGTATCGGGCCTGTAAATGGCTCGGGGTTCTATTATGATTTCGAATTCCCACGCACAATTTCGGCAGAAGACTTAAAATATCTGGAAACAGAGATGAACCAGATCATACAAGCAGATCTGCCTTTCACTCAAATAGTAGTGCCAAAAGAGGAAGGCTTTGATATTCTTTTGCGCAGAGGCCAAATATATAAATCAGAGCTATTGCGAGAACTCCCAGACCCAGAGGTAAGCTTTTTTAAAACCGGGGATGAATTTATAGATCTCTGCCGTGGACCCCACGTGGCTTCTACTGGGATGGTCGGGGTAGTTAAGCTCACCAAAATAGAAGATGTTCACTGGAAAGGAGACACAACTCGACCTCGTCTACAAAGAATTCATGGGATATCATTCCCGACACTAGACAGGCTGCATGAATACGTGAAGCTCCAAGAGCAAATCAATAATCGAGACTTCCGTATTCTCAGCAAAAACCTGCAGCTTAATTTGGGCACAAATAAAAATGTGGTCTATACGCCAGGAGGAGCACACAGCCTTAAGCAGATTCAAAGAGTCGTGGAAGAACAATTGGGAAATCGAGGCTATAGTGAAATAATTTGCCCGCCAGTTACCGATCTTGACTACTCAATAGCTCCACTTGATCAATATTTTGACATCAAAAACAGAAGCTATAAAGAATTACCAGTGAGAGTCTTTTATAGCAGTCGTAACGAATTGGAAGTACCAGCACAAATTACAGGAAGGGATTACCATTCGGTATCAACTGTCACCGCCAAAAGCTATTTCAATCCAAGCGAGAGGTACGCAGAGCTTAATAACTCACTAGAGCTTGTATCTAACATAATTTCTCAACTACATGAAAGAAGCTCTGCCTTGGTACGCATCCCTGGGACAGATTATGAGCCTGCTTCTCAACTGGCAGAAATTCTTCAGAGAAAGGGCATATCTCAAGTTCTGGTAGTCACACCAGGGCTAAGTGGAATGTCTGTAGATATAATTGCCACAGACTCGCTGCAAAGAGAGTGGCCAGTCATGCAGCTGGAATACAGCGAGGAAGGACACAAATACATCTCTAAACAAGGCGAGGTTACAGATGCAGCCTCAATCTCATTTAGCTTTGTGGTGGATAACACATTGGCATTTTACATAGAAGATGAAGAAGGTCTACTGCCTCTATGGCTAGCACCAGTGCAAGTAATCATCATCCCCATTTCAGACATCCACCTACCATACAGTGAGAGAATAGAGAAATTACTAGCAGCAAGTGGAATCCGTACTCAGATAGATGCCCGCTCAGAAACTATGCAAGCGAGAATCCGCAGCGCAGAATTACTAAAAATCCCGGTTATCGCCATTATCGGGGAGAAAGAGGCGCAGAATAATTCGGTATCACTCAGGATGCGTAATCAAAAAGAAATCGGGATGGTATCAGAACCGGAGCTGGCAGAAACCATATTTTCTCTGTATTCTTAGCAGCTGCTGGTGGAGTACAGATGTATTTGATTATTCCACGATTTTGTTATAATCGGTGGTGTACTTAGTTTCAGCAAAACTATGCTGCACTAGGTAAGATCTTGTCGGAATGCACAGTCTGTAGAAGAAATACTTACCAAATAGTGGTTCTCAAGCTGCGGGTATAGTATATCGGTTATTATGTCAGTTTTCCAAACTGAAGAGGCGGGTTCGATTCCCGCTACCCGCTAATTGATAAACTGCGAGTTCCCTGCCTGCCGAAGACAGGTGTTGCGCGACCTTAAAAACTTTCTACTAAATACCTTCGTACAACATCATGGATAGCTTAATATTGGTGCAAAATGAGATCGCTAAAAGTAGCAAAATCTTTGAAACACTGAAGGAAGAACTATCTAATCACTTACCTGGTTTAAAATTTAATCTTGAACACATAGGGAGTACTGTTATTCCGGAAGCGCTCACAAAGCCTGTTCTTGATGTACTTCTAATAGTAGACAACAAGACTATCCAGCTTCAGGTTGCTGAAATACTTACCAGCCTTGGCTTCGTCCAAGGTGAGTTAAGTCCTGATTAAGGTGAACTGTTTTTGGCAAAATCTAAGTAAGATTTTGTGTAC
>CAZGHV010000094.1:0-4036 GCA_964525705.1 uncultured Candidatus Saccharibacteria bacterium
GTTGAACCATAGACCTGAGTAAAATCTTAACTAGTTAATGGCGGCATAACGTTCCTGGTCAGCGGCGGCAGACGACCTTTGCATCACCACCAAGATCTCTCAACCGTCCGCTGCACCAGGGTTGTTGTACTGCGTCACGACTAAGACTCACTCGGCTGCTCGCTTAAAAGCAACTCCTTTAATTCTTGAGTATCTTTTGCTAATGGAAGATTTAGCTCGGTAGATATCTCTAATGCTTGTTCACAACATTCCATAGCCAAATCAGCATTATCAAGCATTACATGCACTACTACTAAATTATGAAGAACTAAGGCTGTGGAACTGAGCAAATTTATATCCTTATATATCTGAAGCGCTTCTTGCAGATACTTGAAAGCTTTAGAGTACTTTTTAAGACGGATTTGAATAATTCCTAATTGTTCCAGTGCGCTTCCTTCTTGCCTTCTATCTCCTATTGTTTGAGCTATAGCTAGCTGATTACGATAATGAGCGATCGATTTCCTGTGTTTACCCAACCCCTTATATACATCACCTAAAGTACCTAGTATATTGGCTTCGCCTGATCTATTTTTAAGTTTCCTTGCAATATGCAAAGCCATATTTGCCAGCTTAATTGCCTCATCATATTCTTCAAGCGATGAGAAAACAGCAGATAAATTTGCAAGGGCTTCGCCTTCACCACGAGAATCTTTTATCTCGCGACTTATTTCCAAACGCCTTTGTTGGTATTCAATCGCTTTCTCATTTTCGTCCAGGTCATGATATGCTAACCCTAAATTGCCCAAAGTATCAGCTTCACCTTTGAGATCTCTACATTCCTTGCTAATTGTCAAACTTTGTTCATACAGTTTTATAGCTTCTTCAGTCTCCCCAGTGTAGTAATAAATGCTTCCTAGATTAGCTAAGTTTTTGGACTCTGATATTGGGTCTGATATTTTGCGAGATATCGCTAAAGCTTGCTGATGATAGCTAATCGCTTTAGTATATTTTCCTTGAGAATTAAATATGATTCCCATGTTCCCCAAAGCTCTGTCCTGCTGTGCTAGGTCGCCTGTTTCCTGTGCAATTTCTAGGCTCTGCTGGTAGAGTTCTAATGCCTCTTCATATTCATCTGATACAGATTTTAGAGTTGCAAGGCTACCTAATGCTTCTCCTTCTCCTTGACGATTGCCAAGCTCTTTTGCCCTTACTAAGGCTTGATAATAGTATTTTTCTGCCGCTACAAAATCACTCAAATAAAAGTAAACACTTCCCAGATTTAATGAGCCAGCAGCTTGACTCTCAAGATGATCGTTTTCTACAGCTATTTCTAGACTTTGCTTATGGAATTCAAGAGCCTTGTCATATTTTCCGATGGATGTATATAGGTTTCCTAAGTTACTCAAAGTTACGCCCATTGCTTGATCATCTTCTAGAAGTTTCTCAATATCAAGACATTTATTTAAGCATTGAAGGGCTGAATCATACTTGCCAAGAAATATGAGACAATTTCCTATGGCACTTAGAGAAGCCGTAATTAGCTCGTAGTTCTCCTGCTCATATGCAGCAGTCAGAATTTCGTGATGGCAGATGATCGCGTCTTCATAGCTTCCAATTGCATGATATGCATTACCCAAGCCATGTAAAAAAATAGACTTTGTAGACAAACTTGGTGCTTCCAAAGCCTTCTTGCACAATAAGATCATTTCAGAATAATATCCCCAATCATGAAGCTGCTTATAAAGCTCAGAATTAGTAATAGTCTGAAGCTGAATGAGAAGTATTTCCCCAGCTTCTTCCCAGGCTTCTACTTCGCAGAAATCTCGAAATGCCTGTAAATATCCTTCAACTATCTCTAAATTGCTTGTTACAGATTTAGGATGGTAATCTGTCAACCAATTAAGAATAGCTTGATACCGACCGCGCCTGTAAGGTGGTTTAATTGATGCAATCGTCAAAGGATCAATACCAAGCGTTGCTAGAATTGATTCACTTGGAGGTAAAATTTCATTCATAATTATTCATCCAGTAATTTAAAGTGTTCCAAAGAAATACTTCTGATTAAATTATGTTGTCTGAGTTTGTACTCATCTTTATCAACCAATGGTTCGACCAAGTATCTATCCATCAAGATGGTTAAAGCTATTGATCTTTCCTCCTCGTTCTGCCCCCAGTATTCTAGATGCCGCAGCCAATATCTATCTGGATCTGGACAACGATAAACTGATGACTCACAAAGTAGAATATAGGCATACCTTGCATCTTTATTTAATCTTTTGAATGTTTGTTCTAGCCGATGTCTTACATTAACTTTTAAGGTGCTGGTAAAGCGATCAATTTGCCATTTGTCATCTGCGCCCTCTACATTATCTCTCTGAGCTTCAATAATTGAATTCTCAACCTCCTCTATTTCATTACCGTACTTATTCCAATAAGCCACGATATTGCCGTAAAAAGGTTTACTTCCAATCTCTCCAGCAATCACTCTGAGTGCTAATGGATGCCCTTCATAAGCTTTACCAATTCTCATTAAATATTGACTAGGAGACTCAGCTTCCACTTGCAGGCTCGTCTTAACAAATAGCGAAAACTGTTCCGCTTCTGATAATCCACCTAATGCTTTATAAAGCCAGAAATTTTGATAACGAGTGCCAATCGTTAAGATCTGAGTAGGCATATCCTGAGAAGTTAGAATAATTCGGCTTCGGAATGAATCCGTCGAAAGTACACGTTGAAAAAAGACTGCAAAGTCTTCATCTTCAAAATTATTTAATCCACTTTCTTCATTGCTTTTTAGGATTCTCTCTAAAGCATCAATCACAATCAAGCGGGGGTTTGTTTTCAGATGATTAATCAATTTATTAAGCAACATCTGAGAATCTTGACGCTCCTCAGATGTTACAGGCTGCCCGCATTTTTCTAGAATACGGGCTGCTACACTACCAAAATCAACCGCTTGATCTTGATCGTCAAAATTTTCTTGAACAAGAACACCTAAATCTTTTTGCAACCAGTCTTCTTCAAGTTCAATCACTAATCGTTGAGCAAGAGCTGTTTTACCAATTCCAGCGATCCCTGAAATGATTGCAAGGCGACAGACTCCCAGCAACTTTTGTTTCAAGTCAGCTACTAGAGATTTGCGTCCCACCCACATATCGTCATAAGCAGAAAACTCAACTTCTCTTGCTGTTGATTGTGAAGAGCTAGCATCAGTTACGCTCTTCCAGTCCTCAATACCTATAGCTTGGCAAATACGGATGAAGTTTGCACTCCTGATAGGTTCTCTATTCCAGAAGCGTTGCAAAGTCTTAATTGACACATCTGCTGCTCTAGCCCAGTTGTCATCATATTTATTCCATTTTAAGTTTTTTCGACTTCTTGCTGGGTCGATGAGGTCAGTCAAGGCTTTTTGAGAAGCAATCAGGGAGCTAGGCATTTGGCTAAATATGTCTTAACTGAAGGTAATTCTTACCCAATTCTAGTCAGTTTTTAAAGTGACTAGAATTGGGGCTAGAGTCTCCATGGAACTTAACGCATTCTTGAGACATCAACAACTGGAGATGAATCAAATGTCTCAAACCAATCTAACCGCTACCAGCCCATCGATTTCACCTATCACATCAATTGATGCCAAGCCTCTTATTGAAAACGGTGAATCCCCCACGGCAATCATTCTAGCGATCGCGATCCTCATCTCTATCCTGCTGGGATCTATGACTGGGCTTATTCGAGTCATCATCATTGCTGTTTTGCGCCAGACCAAACCTCCTCGTTAGGATCTTGGGAGCAGATCCGCACCTCTTTGTGTAGAGGTGCGATTTGCGTAGAGAGAATTGCTATCAGTAGGCAATCTCCAGATACGCCCTAACCGACAAACTGAGCAGTACAACGGCCTGGAGTTCAGCGGCGGCAGATCAAGTTGGACTCACCACCAGCGATCGCCCGTCCGTCCGCTGCAATGACCTGGTTATGCCGACAACTAGAGATTACCCCAACCAGTTTATCCCAACCAATAAGTTGAACCATAGACCTGAGTAAAATCTTAACTAGTTAATGG
>CAZGHV010000095.1:0-270 GCA_964525705.1 uncultured Candidatus Saccharibacteria bacterium
GAGCTTTCCTCTGTCAAGCTTGCCAGTTGATGCACTTCATTTTTGAATTGGCGCACCCTTCTGTTGCTTCCCCAACAAAACGTCTGATTGACATTATGGGTTCTTTGATTGGCCTCGGCATAACTGCAGTGCTATTCGTTCCAATTGCTATTGCTATTAAGATAGATAGCCCAGGCCCTATTCTTTTCAGTCAAATTCGCTACGGTTGGTTGGGAAAACCTTTTCGCTTTTGGAAATTCCGCTCTATGGTAGCTAATGCTGAAGCTCTCA
>CAZGHV010000095.1:280-3984 GCA_964525705.1 uncultured Candidatus Saccharibacteria bacterium
TGCCCAATCAGATTCAAGGGGCTTTTTTTAAAAATGACAACGATCCACGCATCACTCGTTTTGGTTTGTTCCTGAGGCGTGTGAGTTTAGATGAGTTACCACAATTCTGGAACGTCTTTAAAGGAGAAATGAGCCTAGTTGGTCCTCGACCACCCATTGATATTGAGGTAAAAGAATACAATATTACTGAGTGGAAACGATTTGATGTCAAACCAGGTATGACAGGTGAGTGGCAAGTTAATGGTCGCTCTCGTATCCGCACCTTTAAAGAGGTAATGGAGCTAGATCTACTCTATCTAAGTAAATGGAGTATTTGGCATGATATTAAACTAATTTTGAAAACAGCACAGGTATTATTTTCAGGAATCTAGTGAAAAGTAGAGGTCTTAATTTATGAGCCATTTTTGGCAAGGACGCCCAGTTTTGGTAACTGGTTGTACAGGTTTTATTGGCAGTCGGTTAACACAAGAGTTAATAAGACGAGAAGCTAAAGTAGTGGGACTAATTAGGGACATGATCCCTAATTCCCCTTTATTTATAAAAGATTCAACTAATAATTTATTTAATAAACTTACATTGGCATTTGGCAAAGTTGAAGACCTGACTACCCTTAAGCGCATCATTAATGAATATTCGATTGATACAATATTTCACTTAGCGGCTCAATCTCTCACCAATATTGCCAATCGAGATCCAATAGCAACATTTGAAGCAAATATTAGAGGAACGTGGAATTTACTTGAAGCATCTCGTGAAATTGGAGGAGTAACCCGAATTATCATAGCATCTAGTGATAAAGCCTATGGAGATCAAGAGATCTTACCATATTATGAAACAACTCCGCTTAAAGGAGAGCATCCTTACGATGTTTCAAAAAGTTGTGTTGATTTGATATCTAGAGCATATTTCGTGAGCTATAACTTGCCAGTATGCATTACTCGATGTGGAAATCTCTTTGGAGGTGGTGACTTAAATCTTGGAAGAATTATCCCGAAAACAATTATATCAGTCCTTAATGATAAACCTATAGTGATTCGAAGCGATGGCTCTTACACGCGTGACTATTTCTATGTTGTAGACGGAGTTCAAGCCTACTTACACCTTGCTGAGCAGATGGATCGCTCAGATATCCTTGGAGAAGCATTTAATTTTGGCACTGGAGTACAACTATCTGTATTAGAAGTTGTTGATCAAATATTAAATTCAATGGACAGGAATGACTTGGAAATCATTAAACTGAATCAAGCACAGAATGAAATCAAGCACCAGTGTCTGTCTATAGAAAAAGCACGTACTATGCTGAATTGGACTCCTCATTACACCTTTGCTGAATCCTTGAAAGAAACTATTCAGTGGTACAAACTTAACTATTCATTGTTATAGGTATGTCTGAAGCCAAGCGTATTCTCCTTGTGTCAAGTAGTGGCGGAGTTCTACTTGATTTACTTGCCCTTGAACCTTGGTGGTCGCGATATAACGTTGTCTGGGCAGTAGTAAAGGCCGCCGATACTGAATCAGCCCTTGCACATCAACGGGTTCACTGGATTGTGGACGTTTCAATGAAGCAGCCCTTCAACTTTTTACCTAGCTTTGTTCATGCAAGACGAATTCTTTATAGTGAATGTCCGGATCTGGTCGTTTCTGCTGGCTCAGGAACTGCAATTTCTTTCTTCCTCACTGCTCGACTGCTTGGCATTCCAACCTTCTGGCTCTCAACCCTGAATATTATTACCACTCCTGCTATTTCGGCAAAAATCTGTTCGCAGCTAGCCTCAAGAGTTTTACTCCAGCGGCAATCGATGCTAGATGCACATCCAGATGGTTTTGTGATTGGAGAGCTTTATTGATCTATGAACATCTTAGTAACAGTTGGGATGAGCGCTTGGCCCTTTGATCGCTTGTTACAGGCGATCATACCCCTTTGCTCAGAGCATCAGGTTTTTGTGCAGACTGGAACTTCAAAAGTTGCTCTACCATGTTCCCAAAGCCCATTCATTCCATATGAGGAACTAATCAAGCGGATACAGACGGCAGATTTGGTTATTACCCATGCTGGAAATACAGTTCGTCTTGTGCAGCGAGCTAATAAGATACCGATCGCAAAAGCTAGGATGGCACCGACTGAAATGGCAAACAACCATCAGGTAGAGTATCTCCGTCATGAGGAGCAAGTGGGGCGCGTCATTGCAGTTTGGGATCTCAACCTCCTACCTCAGGTAGTAACTGAACATACTGCCATTGAAGCAAAGCTCTTGTCAGAGCGAGACCTTAATCAACCTGCTGAGGCGGCGCAGGTTATTACCAAGCTCGACCAGTTGTGGCATAAGTTGACCTACAATCCATTCAAAGCCCACCCATTACGGCGTTATGCCTATGCTTGGGATGAACTGTCTACTCGTTCTGGACAACATCTTGATATTGGCTGTGGCACTGGCGAATTTCTTAGTATTCTCGCTGCCACAACTCAACTCAATTGTCAGGGTGTTGATCCACATCATGGTTATTTGCAGCAAGTTAAGCAGGCTTATCCAGATCTAGTAGTTAGCTATGTCCACATTAAGGGTCCATTGCCTTTTCCCGATAAATCCTTTAACTCAGTCTCTATGTTGGATGTGCTCGAACATTGTCCCAATGAAGATAACATCCTACACGAGGTTCAGCGTGTGCTACAACCGGACGGTCTGCTGGTGTTAACAGTGCCAGCCCAGCACTTCTTCTCTTGGCTAGATCCTGACAATGCCAAGTACCGTTTACCATGGCTCCATCAAGTAGTCTATTCCTTACGATTTGGCCCCAATATATACAGGGAGAGGTTTGTCGATCAGTCAAATGGTCTTTGCGGAGATATGTCGATCGGTAAGCAAGAGCATACTAATTACAAACGTGACTGGCTTGTTGATCGCTTACGTAATCATGGCTTTGAGATTACCCGTGAAAGTGGTGCCAATCTATTCTGGCGGTGGTTTCAGATTCCAGCTCTTCTCGGTGGGCCATGCCTACGCCGCTCACTTGAACACTTGATTTGGCTCGATGGAGAATTGTTCAAGAGTGCCAATCTCTTCATTAGCGCTCGGAAGGTCTCTTAAATTCTGACAAGTGGTTCACCTGGTTTATACAAAAGTGTCAGAACTGGCCACTCCAATTTGGGTAGTTGAACCGAAGATGCAAGCTTCTCTTGTCTCGCTTCACTTAAGCAGCCAGGAACTTTGCCTGCAGTTCTTCCACTCATTGTCGCAACTGTGTCTATCAGCCAGATAAGACACACAGATTTCATCATTTACTATCAAAATATAAAATTGATACACTTCCTCAAATGCTTCAAACCCCAGTATGGAATTATGCCACGTATTGATCAGAGGTAGCTCTTTCAATTTTGTCCACTCTAGACAAGCGACTACAATTATGTTATACAGTATTATACGAAGCTTGGCTGATAGACCTTGCATAAAAACCAGGGAGTCACGAACAGCTTTTAATTTCTCGCTAATTTCAATCCTGTAGTAAACAGGAAGCTGAAATTTTGCAAAGATCCTCTAAAATACTAGGCATAGAAAATCCGAAATACAAGTATTTTATCTCTCTTTGGCGTACTTTGTATTTTTGAAATTTGCCACATTCTGAACAAGAGAAATTCATTGTTTTAGAAAATAGTAGTGATATAGCAATTCTTAGTTCATTGAAGTACAGGGTGAGGGGGGGGCCCC
>CAZGHV010000096.1:0-3971 GCA_964525705.1 uncultured Candidatus Saccharibacteria bacterium
AGATTGCGGTAGCCAAGGTAGGCAACAAACCCCTAGTAGCCTGGATGCTTTTTCTTCATGACAATGTTGTGTATTATCCCTATGGAGGCAGTAGCACAGAAATGCGAAATACTATGGCTGCATATGCACTAGTTTGGGAAGTGATCCAATGGGCCAAAAGCCAAAATTTTGAATACTTTGATCTCTGGGGAACTTTGCCCCCAAGCGCAAAGCAAGACTCGCGCATGTTTGGGGTGCACAGATTTAAACTAGGTTTTGGGGGAGAGCAGATTGAGTTCTATCCTTCTCAGGCATTGGTCTTGAACAAGTCTCTTTTTACGCTCTTTGTCTTTGCAAACAGGCTCCGCTGGGCAATTCTTCACTTGCGAAAAGCCATCTCTCTTTCCTAGTCACGCATAAGTGGCATAATGAGGTGCATATATCCAGGAACATCAGCATCCGTGAATACCGCAGCAGCCAGAGCTGAATTTGTCCCAAACTTGATACTCGATCCCTCCATATGAGCTACCATATCGAGCAGATACTGCAGGCTATAGGCTGTGGCAAAATCATTGCTAGCCAATATATTTGTAGCTTGTAGCTTTGCAAAGTTTTCTCCCAAATCTGGCTGTTTCGTGGATAGAACTAGAGTTCCAGTTTCTACATCCAAATCAATGTCTACTCTATGACCTTGTACATTCCTAGCCATAGTATTTACGATCTTCATTGCCTCCTCAAGTTGCGAAGCATCAACTTCAAACTCAATTGCATTCCCCTCTGGAATCACCTTTTCATACTCTGCATATGGGCCTTCCAGCAGCCTCACGCTCAACTCAATATCTCCCAATTTAAAGATCATTTGAGTGTGCTTCTCTGTGAGAAACACTTCAACCTTCTCCTCAGATTCCCCGCGTAACATCTTAACCAACTCTGTAAGTGGACGAGCAGGAACAATTAAATCAACCGCCCCTATGCTTCCCTTTTCAACAGGAACAAGCATCCTAGACATACGATAACCATCAAGTCCAACTAACTCTAGGTCTGTATTTTCATTTTCAGAAAATCGGAATAAAACACCTGTGTACTGTGTACGAGTAATATTTGTCTCCAGAGCAGTAGCAAAAAGCACTTTATCTAGTGCTCTAGCCAATTTTGAGCTTTCTATCACGAACTGGGGCTCACCTTCTGCTTCGGGTAGGATAGGAAACTCCTGAGCTGCTATAGTACGACATTCTGCTTGACTACGATCTGTAATTACTTGCAAATTCTCCCCTTCCATTTTGAGAACTACATTCCCACCTTGATGTGCACTCACAAAATCTGTCACGATTTTGCCAGATACAGTCGTCTTTCCTTCAGTCTTTACTTCACCAGATATCCACATATTTATCCCCATGTCCAAATTTGTAGCGGTGAGTCGAAGATTGTCTCTATTTGCCTCTACCATAACATTTGCCAACACAGGAATATTTGGCTTAATACTCACAGCTCTGCTCACATAATTAAGCGCTTTGGAAAGTTGTGTCTGTGGTACCTTAATCTCCATAACTATCTATATTTATATAATCAGAAGTAATATGTATTAGTGACTGTAGATATGTGCAAAACATTTCACATTTACTTGATTATACCAGATATTCGACTAGTATTTTGGTGTGGATAAGCTTCTGAATGAGTGTTTGTGTGTGGGCACGCATTTTCAGGAAGAAAGGGTTGCAAATAAACGTGTTTCAAAGTGGATCGATTGTGGAAAATATTCCTAGTTAGTGCTGGTAAGTTCAGAGATGATGGCTTGAATCCTTTGTCTGAAATCAATATCGCAAAGGGTGGCTGAGTGGATTTTATCAACAGCATGCATTACTGTTGTGTGGTCTGAACGATTAAGGAACTTTGCTATGTCTTCTAGCTTATATCCTAGTTCTTCACGCAGAATGTACATGCAGACCTGACGTGCAAAGGCAATGTCTTTTGTACGCCGAGGGCCTTTCAGATCTTTGGCTTTTACACCTAGATTTGTGGCAACTACTTTGATTACGTCTGCGACTTTTATTGTCTCTCTTTTTGATTGCGAGTCTACACCTATAATTCTTGCAACTTCATCCAAGGTTAACTCTCCAGATGGCTTCACTTGGGCAAACAGCGCTACTTTTTGAAGTGCTCCCTCAAGCTCCCGCACATTATCGTTTATTTCTCTTGCCAACGTTTCCATTACAGTTCTTGAAACGTTGAGGCTTCCTTGCATTGCTTTTTTTTCGAGAATAGCAAGCCTTAGTTCGAAATCTGGCTTTGCGATGTCTACTACCATTCCTCCCTGAAAACGTGAACGTAACCGGTCTTCAATATCTTTTATTTCTTCTGGTCTCCTATCCGATATGAGAATGATTTGATGTCCAGCATTGTGGAGCTCATTGAATGTATTGAAAAGTTCCACTTGAGTTTGAATCCAGTTTTTTGAGATCAGCTGAATGTCATCAATAATTAGTACATGAGTTTGCCGATATTTGAGACGGAAGTCATGTGTGCGTTTGGTTTGAATTGACTTAACCAGGTCATTGAGGAATCCTTCTGCTGGTATGTAGGTGATCCGTTTGTTTGGGGTTCTTTCTAGTACGCAATGACCTACCGCTTGTGCCAGATGTGTTTTTCCTACTCCTGTGGGTCCATATATGAAAAGCGGGTTGTATGCTACTCCGGGGCTATTTATTACAGCAGAAGCAGCAGCATATGCCATCCGATTTGATTCCCCAGAAATGAATGACCCCAGTGTATATTTCGGATTGAGATTGGCGGTGACCATCAGTTTCGAAAGTTGGGCAGGAATCCCGGCTTCAATATCTAGCAATGGTGCTGAAACCGGCTGTTTCACTTCAGAAGAGGCACGTCCACTAACCACAAATTCTAAGCTAAGCTTTTTTCCGTAAACATGGGAAATTGTGTCGGCGATTAACTGCGAATGTTTTTGTCTGAGCCAGTCCGATGTGAAAGGGTTTGGGACTGCAATCTGGGCGGTATCATCTGAAATTGCAAGTAGTTCTGCTCCAGAAAAGAACGTTTTGTATTGAGCTGGGTTGTCTAGCTTGATCTCAATCTGTGCCAATGTGGTTCTCCAAACTTGGCTTTGATCCTGATTTTGTGACATAATATGTTGCTTTTCAAGAATTTGGGGCAGAGTGCAGCGGGTGTTACCAGAATATATCCACATGGATAAGTTGTAAATATCCTGTAGAGAAAAAATGCAAAAAGTATTAAATGCTAGTGTTCTTTCGCAAAAATTTGTCCACAAACTCCTGGTTTCGATTTTGGTTCTCTTGATACGGGTATACCAGTTTCTATTTTCTTTTGACCATGCATTTTGGGCAAAATGGGTTAATTATAGGGTTTGTATTTATGAACCAAGCTGCTCTGAATACACAGTTCAAGCTCTCAAAAAGTATGGGCTTTTTAAAGGAGCATGGATGGGAGCCAAGCGAGTTGCTAGTTGTCATCCAGGTAACCCTGGTGGCCTTGATCCGGTTCCATAACTTTTTAATTTGATATGTTTGTAGTTAGTTACGCGACCGAAAGGGTTTGGTAGTTCTGCATACATTCGCTACTAGACCTAACTCTCTGCTAGACACAAGTTGTTGAGCAATATATGATGTGTACATGTTAAGTTTTTATTTCAAATAAATGAGGAAGAAAAATGTTGCCTTATTGGGGGTTTTGTTTTCGTTGCCAATTATTTGTTTGATGGCTGGGGCAATCTTGGTCATGGGTTTAAATGCCGGTAGAAACTCGACAGCGAGCAGGTATGAGACGTTTGCTAGTTGTGCAGAGTTGGCGGACTGGGTGCAGGCTCCAGAGAGGTATTATTATCCTATGCCGGTAGAAGATAGTATATCCGGAAAGATGGATGCAGGAGCGACTGCTGAAGTTGACTACTCGGTGACCAACGTACAGGTGGCAGGAGTAGATGAATCTGATGTTATCAAGACGAATGGAAAGCATATTTT
>CAZGHV010000097.1:0-3970 GCA_964525705.1 uncultured Candidatus Saccharibacteria bacterium
GTCACATCCGGTTCTGGAGGCAATAACATAAAATCACTATCTGCCATCAGCTTTGAGATCTGTGCAGAAGAGATTCTCTGCCAGGGAAGAAAATTTGAATGGTGCTCGATCTGTGATGAAAGTATTTGTATGGGTTTAGATCTTTGCTCCCAGATCTTTATTAGCATGGTTGCTGCTTGATTTATCCCATCTGTAGTACCTGCAGTAAAGATAATCTCCTCTGGTTTAGCATTAATAAACCGTGCGACTTTTATCCTTGCTTGCTCATACATATCCGATGCTTGCTCGCTGAGGGGGTAGAGACCTCGATGGATGTTTGCATTTGTCTCAAGGTAAAAATTCATCTCCGCGGAAATTGCAGCACTACAACGTTGTGTTGTAGCGGCATTATCCAAATATATAAGCTCAGAGTTGTTTCTCAGAAGTGGAAAATCTTTTTTATCAAATATTGTCATTTTATTCCTGTAGACAAAAATGCATCTACAATCAATCTTTCGGCCGATTTCCTGTCAATCCCTCGCGACATCATGTAGTTAAGTTGTTGTTGATCTATTTGACCTATAGTTGCTGCATGACCAGCTTTTACATTGTCTGTCATGATCTCCAGACTGGGTGTTACGTGCGCTTCTGCATTTTTATCCAGAAGTAGGGTACTCACACGTAAGTAGGTATCTGTTTCAAAAGCTGTTCTTTGAATCTCAACGTATGCATTGAGTTCAATGGTGGCATTTGGTTCTAGAACAGTCCGAAATTCAATCCTAGAATAAATGTTTGGTTTAGAATGCACAAAGCGCATGTCAGCAGAGAGCTTTGTCCCCGGTCTACCCCTATAAATGACCAAAAATTTTGTGTCTTGGGATACATTGATTATTTGGTTCCCGGTTTTAAGATTCAGCTTCTGAAGTTTCATTTTTTACCTGTATTTTTTTGACACATAAGTGGTTCAGCTATTTTTTAGGCTGAAGTCAAAGCGGATTAAACAAATGTCTTTGTTTGCAGATCCGCCTCACATTTAAATTAACTAGCTTTGACTATTTTACCATTATTTGATGAAAACCCTTGGCAGTTTGGTGCCAACTGTTTCAAACAGAATTGGAGGAGAGGATTGTCAAAGTATCAAGATGGAAATGGGGAGCTGGTACAAACTTCACAAAATCCAGATTGCTGTCCAGACATAACACAAACGTTTGCATGCCTGCCCGGGTAGATAAAAAGAACTCATTTTGGCTGGGATTGAAGTAGCTTCCTCCTAGCAGTGAATATCCTCCTGGGCTAGTGCTGCGTTGATCCTGAAAATCACGGTTTTCTGAGATGTCAATTGTGGCAACTTGTTTGGAGGTATGCAAATCATAAAAATCAATTCTACCCGCTGAACTGGGTAAGTTCGCTAGGGTTTCCCATGGCTCTACTGCAAGCAACCATGACTTAGGAAAAATCTTAAACCACATACTGCCGGATAAGGGAAGGCTCGTTACTGCAAGTTGCGTGCTGTAATTGTATATGCAGATATTTAAATCGGACTTGAGGACAAAAAGATCATCTGCATTGTGGTGTATTTCCCAGTTTCCCTTTCCACAGCCATTTTGCATTATAGGTTCCGAAATTACATTGCCTGAAATTAAGTCGATTACGTACGTATTCAGACCTCCATTTGGAATAATTATATCTGTGCCAGTGATGAAAACCGAGTTGTCACTAAATAATCGGAAGAATTCCGCAATAGGATAGTAGTTTTCTGTATACGTGTTATCTGCAGCAATTCTAATTAACCGAAATCCCCGGAGAGGAATTACATACAGAAAAAGAACCTCTTTGTCATATAAAAGTATATTTTGAGACATGGATAGCACTAAGTCAGGGTGTGTGCCCAGGGAGATCTCTCGGGCAATATTTCCTTCATTGTCAAATTGTATGTAATGAAGCTTGTTCCCTTTGGTCACTACCGCATGGGTTTCTACAAGATCAAGTACTTCATCGTATGTATATGTCTTTATGAGGGCGTCAACATTGAAAAGATCACTGGTCTGATAAATATGGTAATTATCGGATATTAAATATGATGGCTTGGTAGTAGTCATCGCAGGCAATTCCCTTCTCGGTACAAAAACATTCTCTTGGTTGAGCAGAGTTTTCAACGCCAATATTGCAAGTATGGCAAAGAGTAATAATAATCCTAGTGCATAAAAGCCCTTTCGACTAAAAATACTTACTTTGCTGTCTACTCTTATTCTCACTTTGTGTTTTCCGTAGTTATAAAATTACTCAAACCATCCAGCGCGAAAGCGTCCAGTACGCATTTCATTCAGGATAGTTATACCCAACTCTCCATAACTGCTTGATCCGTTATAGTAGGTGTAGCCACATTGTAAGTATGGATCACTATCTGGGGCTATTGAACTGCAAAAGTAATTAGCCTTTAAATCAAAACAAGATTTGCCGGCATCGGCGTTTGCTTTCCAGTTCCAGATTTGACTATAACTGGGATAACCGTGGCCAGCACCCGTCTTTGTAGCCAAAGAGGTGAGTGTACCAATGGCACCTGTGCAGTCAGTGATCTGCATAAGACCGAAGCCGCCATCACTGGTAGAGCATGCTTCATCGCCACAATTCAGAAGCGGGATACCATTGTATATGTGTATAAACTTGCTTTCTAAATATCCAAGCAGCTGGTACTTGAGAGCACCAAGATATTTCTTAATTTGGGTTTTATCTATGGAAGTCCCAGATATTCGCAAAGGCAAGCTGTCGACAAGTGTGCGTTCTCCCATTTTGAGAGAAACTTCCACAGTGCCATCATGGCCTCCACCAAATATATTCCCCCAGTCTGGTAAAGAAATCTCAATCTGACTAGATTCCCCTACTAGTAGGAGCTGCCACCCATCACCGGTATAGAAGCCGCTTCTTTGTGCGCCCAGTTTGGTTGGCAAGATCTTGTGGCTGTCTTTTTCTGTGCCATCCCAATACTGTACAGAAATTCTCCAATCAAAACTCTGACCTGTGAGCTTTCTGACGCAGCCTAGCTCCTCCTCTGTGAAATCTCCGCCTATTGAGACATCGAAACTCATATTTGGCATCTCTGCCTCATTCGTGATGTAGAACTCGAAGTGATCATGGCTATTGGGTTGCAAGGTAAGCTCAGTTATTCTTGCTAAGATCCCTGTGTCTATGCAATCGGATGTAGCCAAGATATGTGCAGGGGCAAAAAAACTTGCCAATAGTGCCGATAAAATTGTTGTAAAGAGAAGCTTTTTGGTCATTTTCTGTCTGCTCATCATGGCATGTATATCTTTTGAACTCAATAACTCTCAACTTATCTACTACTTTTTTGCATAGGTTCCAAACTTACTAGAGTAGATGGTACCATGCACAAACCTCTGGTAAGCACCTGTTGTACCCTGGAGACTAGATCCCCAACTCCTCCCGAGCTTCAGGTTTCAAATTCCCATTCTCGTCATACTTACTCTGACCTAGGTAACGACAGGCAAACTGTTGCCACAGAGAGCCGAGGGAGCATTCGGTCGCAACTTTGAAGTATCCTTGCTCATTAGAAAACAAAGCATCCGATGAATTTAGAGAAAAATCTACAAAAAGTGGCTTAGCATCTTCGCATATGAACCAGTCCTCAACAGCATATTGGTATATTCTCCCTGAGAAATAACACATATTCCCCTCGTCTAACTGGGGAGAGTTACTTGTTCTGGATACTGCCTTATTCAATATCCGATCTTTGTATCCATCTGCAGTCTTTTCATCATAATTAAGCTCATACAAGTAATCAGTAACTACAAAATACTTTGTTCTCTCCGTATTGCCAAACAAATAGAAGTTCACCCTACGTGAAGGTGGTAACTCCCGAGAAAATATAGACATAGACACGGGGCCAAAGTAACCGAATTCAGAAGTATCAAACCAAACCAAGTTATCTACCACAGGTAATAACGCAGTATTCAATTGATAATCACTGCTGTCC
>CAZGHV010000098.1:0-3962 GCA_964525705.1 uncultured Candidatus Saccharibacteria bacterium
ATCCAGCATATCTGCCGTGGCAAGCATCGTTCTGGACACAAAAACGGCACACACAGAGCCGGAACAGGCGAATGTAGAAGGTGACGAAATAATTATTAAACAAGGGAAGAAACCCACAACTGGCACAAAGATTACTGTTCAAGATCTATTTGGAAATATTCCAGCTCGCCGTAAATTCCTACGGTCTGAGCAGACAGAGTTCGCACATATTCAGAGTACGCTCACAGCTCTAGCTCTTGCACACAAGCACATCCACCTCGAGCTGCATCACAACAGTAAATTAGTTTGGAGGCTTCCCACTGCCTCAAGTGTGCAAGAACGTATATCGCAATTATGGACCCACACAATTGCCGAGGGTCTTTATGAAGTGACAGCCCAGATACCTGGAGGGAACGCAACACTGCTCCTAGGCAGACCGGAGATCGGACGCAAAGATCGTAACCTGCAATTTATCTTTCTAAATTCCCGACCTATTACCGACAGATCGTTAAATAAAGCCGTTGTCGATGGGTTTCAAGGGTTCCTCACCAAGGACCTATATCCCGTTTACTTTTTGTTTTTGCAAATCGATCCTAGCCTGGTAGATGTCAATGTCCACCCACGTAAACAAGAAGTGCGCCTAGAGAATCCAGGCACATACTTTTCACTTCTCCGGCAGCTAGTGAGTAACACGCTCACGTCCAAAACGAAACAAGATATCATGCAGAGATTGGCACCACAGCAAACAAACACAACACGTGAGATCCCAGATAACTTATCTTTTACTCATCGCCCAGGCTCCAAGTATTCGCCTCCTCAAACTGCTTCCTTCGTCAAAGGAATAGATAAAAGTATGGCGTTCACTCAAGCACTCCTATCATCACCGCCGCCAGCCAACGCAGATCCTACCACACCTCAACTGTTTCAAATATTCCGCACATATATAGTTAAGGTCGACGAAGATAGCATCACCTTCATAGACCAGCACGCTGCCGCAGAGAAGATTCTATATGAAAAAATAAGTACGCAAGCGGACAAAACGCGTTCTAGAAGACTCCTTACCCCAGAAGTGATAACCCTTGGGCAAGCAGAAAAAGAGAAGGCTTTGAGTTTAAAAACATGGTTACTAAATTATGGCCTAGAAGTTGCCGACTTTGGGGATAACGAGCTCCAAGTCCTGGCAAAACCAGAGCTCACACCACAACTTGATGTGGCAGGTTTTATCCAAAACATTGAAGGAGAGGGTAGAGTAGACACAGATACACATTCACTAATTGCCACCATGGCCTGCCATGGATCAATTCGCGCTGGTCAAAAATTATCATTACCAGAAATGATGCAGCTGGTTACAGACTTAGCCAAATGTGATTCGCCATATAACTGTCCGCATGGACGTCCAGTATCCTGGACTATGTCCAGGAGCGACTTAGAAAAACAATTCCGGAGACGTATATGAAAAATCTGAACAAATATGCGCTGGTCGCATCTGGGATATTTGGGCTCTTCCTCATTTCCGGAATAATCGGGGTAGTTTTACAAGAAAATCAAATAGTTACGCCAAGCTCCGATACAGTTACCGCCATAGTTACAAACACAGCAGGAATAAGTCATGCCCTTATCTTGGAGGTGGCAGACAATGAGGCAGAGCGAGCACAAGGACTAATGGGTAGGTCACAGTTGGCAACAAATGCAGGCATGCTCTTCGCTTTCCCCGACACAGCAATGCGCAGTTTCTGGATGTATAACACCATCATTTCGCTAGATATAATCTTCCTAGATGCCAGCCAGCAGGTAGTCACTATACATAAAAACACCCTGCCGGGGAGGACAAACCCCACATACGACTCCTCATCCCCAAGTAAATTTGTGATTGAGACGAATGCGGGATGGACAGATCAGACAGATGTAAAAATTGGGGATAAATTTTCATTCATCTCACAGTGAAATGAACAAGTTTGCTGTTCAATATGGGCACACGTCCCTGTTTGCAGGCGCTAATATTACGTACTAAAAATGAGGGGAATGCGGACAATTAGTTGACAAAATTTATACCCTAGGTGTATTATATTTATGGTTGGTTATCGCAAGTAACTGACCAAGGCAAAAAGGCAGTAAAATAGTTAAAAGTGCAAGCAATTTACCCCCGCAAGGGGGTAAATTGCTTATTAGAATCCACCCTTGTTTGCCTTGTGGACTGATGTTTATCTGATTTGCTGTCGATCTGTTATAATTACCCAGCATAAATAACTATGAGCAATTATCTTGTACCCACAGTAATCGAAAAGAGTAGGGAAGGCGAAAGAGCATATGATATTTACTCACGCCTACTTAAAGATCGCATCATATTTCTAGGCACTAGCATTAATGATGATGTAGCAAATGCGGTTGTAGCACAACTTTTATTTCTGGAGATGGAAGATCGCGAGAAAGACATCACAATGTATATTCAATCACCAGGTGGAGTAATTTACGCCGGTCTAGCAATCATTGATACAATGAAGCTAATAAATCCAACCGTTATTACTGTCGCTGTAGGTAGCACAGCATCTATGGGAACAATGATATTGGCGAACGGTGAGAAAGGCAAGAGGTTCTCATTGCCACATGCAACTATTCACATGCACCAGCCGATAGGTGGTGCGGAGGGGCAGGCTTCAGATATCGAGATCACAGCAAAGGAAATACTTCGCCTCAAGGATCTATTGGTGGAAATGCTGGCAGAAAATACTGGGCAAACTCGAGATCAGGTATTGCAGGATGTTGACAGAGACAAATTTATGACAGCAGAATCAGCCCTGAAGTATGGGCTCATAGATAGAATCATAGCCCGCCGAGAAGAAGCAAAAGCTGCTTAATACTAAATGAAATGGGCGGTTAGCTCAGCTGGTAGAGCGCCCGCTTGACGTGCGGAAGGTCGCAAGTTCGAACCTTGCACCGCCCAATTCACATTAATCTGCAAAAACTCAAAGCAAGCATTCACTTCACATTGATACAGAAGTAGTCAGCCTCAACGCTGCCAACACCTTGACAGCAAACAATCAAGCTGTATCTCAACTTACGACTTGACAACTTTGCTACAATTTCGGAATTAAGATTGAGTAGGTCAAAGTTATACATTTCGAGTTGCGACTCTCAAGAAACACAATTTAACCGTAATTATCAATGAAACTCGTGAAAAAACAGTATTCACGATATCTTAAATAAATTCATAATATGGAAAACATCGCCATTCAAGCCATTGCAGCCACTACAATAGTTAGCCTCATCTCACTCATAATCGCAATACTATTGGTGAACATCTCATCACGAGTGAAGCTACCCTTGATTTTACTAGTAGCATTTGCTGCTGGATCGCTTGTGGGGGACGTGTTCTTACATTTATTGCCCGAAATAGACTATAACGATGAGCTAGCAATGTTTGTCCTCCTGGGAATAGGACTATCATTGCTTTTGGAAGCAGGGATCCACTGCTATAACGGACGTCATCAACACGAAGTTGAAGTTTCTGCAGATAAAAAAAACATAGCTCTCCCATATCTCAGCTTAATAAGCGATAGTCTACATAATCTACTTGACGGGATCAGTATAGCCGCCTCATTTCTCATTAGCCCTGGGGTAGGGGTAATGACAACATTAGCCATTATTTTTCATGAAATCCCTCAAGAGATAGCCGACGTGGGGATCCTCATCCGGGCGCACTGGTCAAACAGAAGGGTGATATGGTCAAACCTAATTACTGCACTCACAGCAATCCTGGGTGCGCTGTTTGCGCTTTTGCTAGTTGAAGTGATTCCTCAGGCAGTCCCCGCAATGATCGCACTTGCGGCTGGGCAGCTTGTTTATGTTGCTCTAGCAGATCTATTACCAGAAATACACCATCATCAAAGTAAACGCAGCTACTTTGCCACTATCTTGAGCTTCGCAGCTGGGATCGGTGTAATGTGGCTGCTCACGCTGGCAGAGACGCTTTAGCTCTATAAAGC
>CAZGHV010000099.1:0-3947 GCA_964525705.1 uncultured Candidatus Saccharibacteria bacterium
AGCAGGGGCTGGTCTGTGGCACCAGGGTTGGCGAGTTCAATTCTTGTCAGTCATCATTCTTAAACTATATTTACTTCTAAGGGATATCCAAATTCCTTGACGACCTCTTCACTATCTCGTCCACTAACGGGTTTGCCCATCATAGTTTCAATTGCATCAAGAAGACGCGATGCACGGTCCTGGATAAACTGGTCAAATTTATCTTCCCATAATAGTTTGGGATTAATGAAGTGAGTTTCTAGAATTTCATCAAGCTTTTGTTTAGAATCTATTGCTCCTCGCTCAACAAGCCGCCTTAGATATTGACTTGGTGCTGAGCCGCCAAGTGATCGATTAGTGTACGCAGTCAAAGGTGATTTGTTAACAATTGAATTCCAGACATATTTCCTGAGTCCTTGTTTTTCACACCAGGCTCTGGGAAAAACATGGTGAATATTGACTGCTAATTTAAATCCGTTTGCATGGGCAATAGAGTCACCACTCATGAAATCCCAACTGCCCTTTTGAATCATGAGTGCCATTAAACCTTTGTAAGCGGCACTCTGTCTACTTTGAAGACTGAGCAGACGAATAGGAGTAAAATTTGCATCCCGTACAGTTCGTGGTTCTTGGCCATTCTCTAAAGTCCAACTGCAAAGATCTTGAATATCTAGGGCGTAGCGTGATTCATTGGCACCGCCATAGAGTTCACCAAAAACGCCGCACCAGTACCAACGGCTCAGTTTATCTCGAATTGCTTGCTGCTCGAAGTGGTTGTCCAGATAGGCGCAAGCTGCTGCTAGCGGTACAAGCTGAGTTCCGTAGGGTAAGTTTTCGGAGTCAAAGACAAAGTTGCTGGCTAGTAGCCGTGCAGCCTTGATAAAGCCTTGTTCTACTGGAGCAGCATTCTTTTTATAGTCTTCTAGAGTTAGCTTTAAAACGTCTTTGCGCTTGACACTAACGCCAGAACCAGTTTCTCGGTTGCGTTTGTAACTAGCTAATAAGGTTACTGCTTGTAAAAACTCTGTACCTTCAATTAAATCTAGTACTCCATGATCCCTTAAGCCTTCCTTGCGTTGCTCCCAATCTTTGGGTAGCCGGAAATCATCGGCTGCAAAGGTGGCTGTAACCAATTCAAAGACTGTTAGTGAGACTCCACCAGTGTTTACCTGTTCAAAAACTTGACAAACGGCTTCTTTGGATGCCCCTTTCAGTAGCTGGATCAGAGGAATTTTAAATTGCAATAGTCTAGCCCAAACTTCTTCTTCAAATCTTTGCATCAGTAAAACCTCTTTAGAGCCAGTTCCCCAGTAATCGTTGTAGGCACTGCGCCAGCTAAAGTAGGTTGGTAGATCAAGTAGAATATTGACGGGAATCAACCTTAGCTGAATTTCTTTTAGTCTTGATGTAAGATCAAGGTCTACTACTCGACCAAAATCTATCTTGACTTGGCGATCGCTAGGAATACTAAGAACTGCATCCAGACGATCCGCATCAGGATCTAGGCACTTTTCGATATCCAGATAGTAGTAACGAGATAGTGGTTTCTGTTTCTCATCTTTGGTAGCAACGGGTTCCTTACTGGATAAAGCCCTATAAAGTGAAGTTAGCCGCTGCTGGCCATCAAGGATTAACTGTTGTGGTTGAATATTATCTACACCAATGACTCCCTCAACAGGTCGAGGGCAAAAACGCACTTCCTCACTCCCTGTTTCCAGTAGCATCATTGCTCCAATTGGATATGCTTGCGTAACACTGGCAAGGAGCTTGCGGATGTGCAGGTCATCCCAAACCCAAGGTCTTTGGAAGTCTGGTAATTGAATCTTGCCTGAATTCACATCCCTTAATAAATCGGAAAGTAAGGGTTCGTTTGTGTTGAAGGTGCTACTGATGTTAGGCATATGCTTGAAGAATGAAGAATTGTAGGTGTGTTTATGAATTTGATAAGGCTGTTTGCAATATACTTTCAAAAATTGGGTCGCCAAAACTCATTAATCGTAGAGAGGTAGATCCCTCAAAAATATGTGGAAAGAAGGTGGCTTGAAATCTTTCATGTTCATAAGTGAGTTGCCAGATACCTTCTCTCAACTTCTCAAAATTTATTTTGTTCGTTCTTAGTAACTTAGAAGTCGTAAATATTTGCTCAACTTCCTCATGTGTAAATGGTGGTGGAGATAGGGCTTTACTAATTTCTGCTAGGTCTGCTTCGACATCCATTGCGATCATTTCATCCAAAGCTGGACGTAAAGGTGGAGTTGATAAATCTTGATCAAATTCAGAAAGCAGGACATCTTCTTCCTGTGGATCAGCACTCATCACTGCCCTTTCGATGAAGGTTGGAACTTTAGCTAATATTGGTTGAAGGTTTCCAACAACGGTGGCAAAGGCATTAATGCGATCGCGTAATTTACGGTAAACCTTGGCTTCTACAGTTCCATCATAGTAAAAATTGTGGATATGAACTGTGGAATGCTGCTGGCCAATTCGATCAATTCTCCCGATCCGCTGTTCTACTCGCATAGGATTCCAGGGAAGATCGTAGTTGATCAAAACCCCACAGGTTTGCAGGTTTAAGCCCTCACTGGCAGATTCAGTACAAAGAAGAATTTTGATGGCCCTAGCTCGAAACCGTTTTTTAATCTCCTCTTTGGGTACGATCCACCACGCACCCTCCTGGTAAAGTTCTCCGCCTCGACCAGAGTAACAAGCAACTTGTGACCCATACATCTGCCGCAGTTCACTCCGCAAATAATCCATTGTGTCAGTGTACTGAGTGAAGATAATCGCACTTTCCCGTTGACTTAGTTCTTGTCGTAGAGTCATCACTAGACGGGAGAATTTAGTGTCCTCTCCAGTGTTTTCAAATTGTCGGAGTAGGTCTTGCAGATATTCAATTTCTTTTGGATCGATGGGTTCCATGTAGGACTCCAGCCCTTCGATGATTGCGTCGTCAGCTTCCTCCAGATCTGTCAAGTCATCGTTACTGAGACTACTGCCTTGCTGAGTTAGTAAAGTATCGAGTCGTCGTTGGAGGGATGCCTGGATGGCATAGAAGGAACTGGTCAAGCGCTTGCGATAAAGGGTCATCAAAAATCCCAATGCTTTGCGGTTTTCCTTCTGGGCTAATCGGTAGAAGTGGCGAACGTAATCGCTGACGGCGACGTAGAGGGGAACTTCCCGTTCCGCTTCCAGAACGATCGCATTGTCCCGGACTTCTCTAGTTGGTACGTCTCGTTCCAGCAGGCCCCGGCGATAGTATTCCCGTAGGGTGTCGCGAGTGTGCCGAAACATCAAGTCTTTGAGGGGAGTGTTAACGGTTAAGTACTGGCGGGATGTGGTGATAAAGGGTTCATCTTCCAATATTTGGCGGTGATTGACGACCTTCTGGCCATGCTTCCAGGTGTCTTCGAGCCGATAGGAGAGCAGGCGATCGCGTTGCTCTAGATGCTGCTGCAGACGAGGGCATGGTTGGCCACCACGGGCAAAATAGTCTGTGGACATGACTTGCCAGAAATCTAGAATGCTTCGATCTGGTTTTTCGGGGAGTGCAGCAAAGTAATCGCAGAAGGCGTTGCCGTACTGCCAATGTCCTTGCAGCCCTAACAAGGATAGAAGGTCAAAAATCTCAATCGGGTCAATTTGCATTGGGGTGGCTGACAACAGCAGGAGCGATCGCGTGTGGGTTTTGAGTTCACGCATTAATTCCAGGAGTCTATTGGGGGTGTCCTTCCGTTCTTGGGGGCTTTTGCGACGGGCGTGATGGCTTTCGTCAAGAACCACCAGATCCCAGGGGTCAGCGGCCAGGAGTTCTTGCGTCCGCTCTTGACGGCGGATCAGGTGACTGGAAGCCAGGATCAAATCCTGAGTGTTCCAGGGGTTATCAGCTAAGGGGGTAGTTTGTTGGTAGGGATTTCGCAGTTCTCCCTGAGTGTAGCTCCAGAAGTGAAGATTGAATTTTTCTCGTAATT
>CAZGHV010000100.1:0-3938 GCA_964525705.1 uncultured Candidatus Saccharibacteria bacterium
TGGTAGTACTTGGAATTATGTTCCTGCTTGGGCTACCTTCAAGTATAACAGCAGAAAAATTGACTTAGTAGTAATTGATGGACAACACCGCTTTGAAGCTTTGAGACGTCTTGCTGATAAGAGTAAAGAATTGCTTGAATCTGTAGAACTACCTGCTTGCATAGTATTTACTCCAGCAGCTTCGATTTCGGAGGGAACACATGAATCTATCATGAAAGACCTTCGAGAGATGTTTGTAACTATCAATACCACCGCCAAGGAAGTATCTGGCCACTTTATTGATTTGCTTAGAGATAAGAGCCTTGCATCAATGGCTGTAAGAAGCTTGGCAAATTTGTGGAAGCAATCAAATCCTGATCCATGCTATTCCAAGCTTCAACAACTCGAATGGAATGAAAGAAGAGACAGCCGGGCAAACACTGTTCAAAGAAGATACTCAATTACTACTGTCTCAATCCTAGCTGAAGCACTGAGAACATATGCATTTTCTTCTGCTGCAAATGGCTTTCAATACCAATTATTAAATTTACAACAGATTGAAGAGGAATTAGAAACGGATGAAAATGCAGTTGAAGCAATCTCGATTGCTGAAGATGAATTCCATGCATCACAAGAACGAATTTTGCAAAAGCAGATCAACGATCTAATTACACCATCTCTAGATATTCTTTTCACCAAACCTCAACCATACAAAAGAATTAGGGAAGCTTTTCTGGAGGCAGTGAAAAAGGTTGATGAGCAAGTTCAACAAGGGAAAAATGCTGCTGCTGCATTTCGAGAAGAAGTACTTGCTCGATTCAGACGTTGCACTAATAAGGATCAAGCATCGTTGAAAAATTATGAGGAGAATGAATTTGATACTTTAATTTTATTAAGGGGCGAAAATGATGTTTATTTCCTAAATGTATTTCAACAGGCTTTAATAGGTGTCTGGGCACAGATGTCTACAGACCTAACTAAGACCTTCTCAATTTCTCCTGAAAAAACGGCAGAAATTCTTATTGAGGCACTCAATGAATTTGCATTTAAACCGGAGAATAAGCTTTTTGAGAAGAATTCACCATATACTAATCTATTGATCTATTCAGGAAGTAAGGTTGTTTTGGCTCAATATGCTAAAAAGGCTTGGAAGAACTTGCTGCAAGCCTCACTACTTCAAACAGACAGTAAAAAGAAGTTGTATGATTTATTGAAGAAAAATTTTGAAAATCAGAGTGACGAAATATTCACTCTTATTATCGATTCCTCAAAATAAGCCTTAAAGGAATATAGAGATAGCTTACTTGCAAAAATACTTGAGGCAGTTAAGAAAGATTGGATTAATCGTCCATATCAACGTGGGTTGAAAGATAAACTTGAGAAATTGGCTCAAGAGAGTCAAGAGAAATTCAACGATGAAATTTCAATGCTAGCCAAGAAAGAACACAAAGAAGCCTTGGAAAAGCTTGGTAACAGACTAGATATAGACTTAACTGAACTTCGATGGGAAAACGAATAGGTTTTTGGGATACGTCTACTTGCTCTATTTTTGATTACACGTTGGTAACTCACGAAAATTATGAGTACTATCAACTCTTTTTAGAGGAAAACTCGATCGAAAATTGTACGACGTTCAAGCTTAAACCTAGCGTCAAAAAGAACCCTGAGATTTTTGCTTGGTATCTTGCAGTAACACAGGAAGAAGATTTTGAACTTGATTCAAGCTGTTGTAACTCATCATCAAGTCATCTTATATGCCTGCTCAAAGAGTTTTTACAAGGATTTAACAATTTAGATATTGATACTTGTAAGCGTCTTAGAGAAGTTTTCTCAAGGATCGATTTTCAGAACCACTACATGTATCGTACGGAATGGCTGCTAGACGAATTAATAAGCTATATGAGTGTTCTCCGAGAAGCATTTCTGGAAACATCTCCTTTTGATTTTGTAAAGCGAGAAGATTTTTATTCTTGGTGGAATCAGCCTTTAAGGATTCAGCAATGCTTAAATAAATTTCAAACCAATTGCGACCTTGAGCAATTGAAAAGTATTCAGTCCCTACAGCCCCTTCTTGACCTCAATAAACGTTTAGCTAAAGGGTTAGGACAATGGCTAGCTTCGAGAGGATTAGAGAAACTGGAAGCTGCTTCAGGATATTTTCTATCTTTAGCTGAATACTGGCTTAAGGTCGAGAACTATCAAGCTTCCCTACTTTACGTTCATCGCTCTGTAGAATGTATCTTAATTCTCTTAGGATACAGGGAAAGGGTAGTTATTGTGACTTCAGAAGGATTAAGAGATGATGGGTACGAAAGAATAAGTTACTCATCAATTTTTAAGGCTTTAATAGAGAGAACTGCTAGAATATTTAGTCCGTCTGAACAACGCTTTATTATAGAGTTGAATGAGTGCCGAAATTTATTACGAGAAATTCATGGATTTCGAGTAGTTAAGCGACCAGAAGTAAGCCAGTTTCTAAACTCTTGTTGCACTTTTTTAAAGAGTTTACAACCGGATGTAAAAGCCTACTCATATAAAGAAAAATTTAATATTGACTTGCAAATTCATCCAAAATTATTTTTTGAAGTTGAGTTAGGGATAGAATCTTATATTAGAAGTACTTGAGAAGTAATATCTTGAATAAACGTCTTTACCATGAATTTACCCTGAAAGCGACTAATTCTTTAGAAAGAACTTAGACTCAGAATTCTTTTGAAAATATTTAGGAGAGACGGAATCTTTCCTTGTTACCCCTTCACATCGGCGCTCAATCGCTCGCCGTACCATTCCTCGTTCGTCTTTGGTGTTGAAGGTATACAAGCCTTTATCAAGGATGCCTTGCGTGATTTCTGCTACGGTCATAGGTTGCTTTGCTTCCTGCAAAACTTCGATCGCAGCCTGAGCAATAGTTAGCTTCTCCATAAATACCCTTTTATGTCTTGGCGAAAATCATGCTTGATTGCGGCGCTCCTCAATTTGCTTTAATATATCTGCGACAGTCAGTTCATCTTGCCATTGATGACGCTCTTTGGTATAGTCTCCACTTCCCGCATCAAACTGTTGTAGAAAGCGTACCATGCCGACGTAGCCAAGTTCCTTACACACTGCAGCTAAACCTTGTCGTCTAAGCTCCACTGGGGTCATTATCCGAATCTCCTACTTGAAGTGTTGCAATCAGCCATACTGCGGGATTATCCATAGTTACATCCAGGCAGCTACGGTATCGCATCGCCTTTCTTAATAATCGATCATCTGTTGATAAAAAAACATCGACTCGAGCAATTTCAGCACAAGCAACATGAATGGCATCGAATCCCTGAAAGCCCAGGCTTTGTAGTTCCTCACCTCGATTTGCGATCGCATCATCAACCTGAATACGCGATCGCGCCATTTGCATCGCTCCTTCAACCCTCTGTCGTCGTTCCTGGTCAGCAATTTGAGTCACTTCTGTTTCAACCATTTCACTAATCACAAGTTCCCATTCCCCAGTCTCGCAGCGTTCCAAAATCGCCAAAATGGCTTCGGTTTCAACCCGAATCCGAGATTGAGTCTGATCATCAAAAGGACGGTTAAAGCAACAAACGTCGAGATAAATACGTGGCATCAGTGTTAAAACTCATCAAATAATAGTGGCTGGATACTTCCATCAGCCAGGATTTCAGGAAGCCACTCATCTCCCCGATGTTCTGTACAATCCCAACGTTCCGGATAGGTACTTGCAGCAATTAGTTCTTCGATCCTCGCTAATTCTTCACTATTAATTAAGCTGAGTTCTGGCTTGCCGAGGGATCGCGCTGCGGTGTTCACCTCTGCCTGAATCCCCAAAACTTGTTCCAGCATCCAACGCCGTGCTTCCAAGTGCAACGGTCCCAGCCTATTTCGACCAATATACTTAGTTGCTGCCTTACGCTCCTCACCATGCTTACGCAGTCGATACTGTGGCTTTCTAATCTCCCAGT
>CAZGHV010000101.1:0-3917 GCA_964525705.1 uncultured Candidatus Saccharibacteria bacterium
CTATATGATACAAGTACAAGGGCGCGTAAATGGGGTGTGGGAGTGCTGATTATTGCAGCTGCTGTGATGGGTATTGACGCTTTCCTGAGTTTGTTTAATTCTAGCTTGAACCCATTTTTCTCAGTTCCGAGTTACTATTTAGAGCCAAATTTGGCATTTGGAGATCTGCCAGGTCCAAATATACCCACATTGGCGATTGCCGATGATAGCTTGCCCACGTTTGCAGTTGATGGCAAATTCCCATCAAGTCCGGAGGCAGCCTTTGTCTACAAAATAGAAGAGCCGAGAGAAAAGATAAATTCAGTAGAGACTGCGATCAAGGCATCTGCAGTGCTGGGATTTAGTAACAACTATTCTGTGAAAGGAGATTCGCAGCTGATTTGGGAAAATGCACAAAAAAGCCGGAGATTGGAATATGACAAAGTATCTCAAGTGTGGCGAATGCGTACGCAATATTTTGTAGATATAGAAGCTTCAAAGCCAAAGACAGTACTTGCAGATTTAGATCAATATCTATCTGCCCCTGGAAGTTTACTTTCACGCACAGGGTTGGGTGATAACTCTCTGGAAAACGGCAAAGTGATAGCCAAATATGCCAAGCTAGGCGTAGATGGATTATTTACCAGCCCAGAAAATGCAAATGCTGCAGACTATGTGGCACTTGATTTGTTTCGCAAGCTAGAATTGGCTAGGCTCAAACCAGATAGCACAAGACCAAAAGACATTGCTGGTGAGGACCCAGCAAAGCCATATAGTGGCTATGTCTATAAATTAGACCCCAGAGAAGGCTCACTGAGCATGATTGCAACCGGTAGGGCAACATCATTGACAACAGATATCTATGAGTTTGACCTAGTTAATTATGAATACAACTATAATCCGGCCATTTATCGGATATATTCCCCACTTGAAGCGTGGGATCTTGTGCGCCAAGGCAAAGGTTCACTGAGGCTCATCAATACACAAACTGCCGACTATTTTTCACAGTCTCCAGTACTCAAGGTTACCCGGTTCATTGTGGACGCAAATAGAACCGAGCTTGGATTCTGGGAACCACCCATAGACGATACTCATCGTTACGTGTATCCTATCTACATCTTTCGCGGTCGCGCGGAGATAGATGGGGAAACAATCCCTGGCGAATTTGTTTTCTATATTAACGCTTTGGATAACTCATAGCAAAATTTTATGCTAGAGCAAATATCGGTTTGGCTAGTGTCACTTGTTCAATCTACTGGATACGTGGGAATTTTTGTGGCCACAGTGTTAGAGTCATTTTTTGCCCCCATACCTTCCGAGGTGGTTCTACCGACTGCTGGGGTAGCGGCACAAGAATTGGGTGGTTGGGGGGCAGTTTTGATCTTCAGCTTGTTTGCTGCTTTCGGTAACTGTATCGGAACTCTCCCCTTTTTTGTGGTATCAAGGTGGGGTGCAAATGACCTCCTGCCAAAGATAATTAAACGCTGGGGAGCATTTTTACTCATTTCACAAACTGATGTGGATAGAGCTGAAAAACTATTCTCAAAGTATGGAGCACCAATGGTCTTCTTTGCTAGACTCATCCCTGGTATTCGTAGCTTAATAGCTTTTCCGGCAGGATTGAGCAAAATGAGCTTTGGGAAGTATACGCTTTTTACCTTGGCTGGAAGCCTAGTTTGGAACCTGTTGCTTATCTCTGTGGGGTTTTTGCTTGCAGACAAGATACCTCAGATCCTGGCAATATTGGCACCTGTGGAAAAACTAGTAATACTTATTTTAGTCTTGTTGGTACTTATTTACATATGGAAAGTAGTAAGTCGAATACGGAAACTGCAAATGGTGGCGCAAGATTCATCTTCAAGTTAGCAAGTTATTCTCAGAATACTTGTGTCTAAGTCATCTCTGTATTATTTCTATGGTGGCTTCTAGAAAATTTTTAGAATTTCATTCGATTTTTGGCTCTGCGCAGTAATAATTTGCTGGCGAATATGTGGCATGTTATGATTAAGTAACAGAGAGCTGAGTATGAGGTGAAAATCAGCGAGTGACCGTGCGTATTTCGGTGGTCACATTGGATGCCGACAACCAAAAAGATAAATCTAAAGTATAAATTCGGAGTGGTACCGCTCAGCAAATGCGAGCCTCAATCATTGAACGTGAAAGCGTTTTGTGGTCGGGGCTTTTTTGTTGGAGCCATGAATTTGGGGTATGAGCTGTGAGTTGTTGATTTAAAGGTAATTATCTAGAAATATAGGATTTAGAAATATCAGTACATGGGAACTGGTGCAGAGGTTAGTAATAGAACTATATGAAACTTAGCCGTATCTAGGACATAAAAATACCGAATTTTTTGTATCCGGAAATGTTAATAAACTTACTTAAAAAGTTAAAAAAACTAAATAATTTATTTATATCAGGTGCTCAAGGCTGAAAACTTGCTGCTCACAGTTCAAAGCCCACAGCTAAAAAAGTATGAAAACATCGCAAGAAATTCGCCAAGCTTTTTTGGACTTCTGGACCTCAAGTCCCAGAAATGCCAAGGTTATACCAAATACATCTTTGGTGCCGAATGTTGATTCTACATTACTATTTGTAAATTCTGGTATGTTCCCATTGGCTCCATACCTAGGTGGGGAGCCTCATCCATTGGGAAGGAGGCTTTGTAACATCCAACGCTGTCTACGCACAAACTATGATGAGATGGTGGAAATCGGAGACAATAGACACACTCTAATGTTTGAAATGATAGGTAACTGGTCACTGGGCGACTTTTTTAAGGCGGAGCAAATCCCCTGGATAATGGAATTCTGGGTTGATATTTGTGGGCTTGACCCCTCAAGGCTCTACGTAACCGTATTTGAGGGGGACTCAGATGCACCAATTGATATGGAGGCGGTAGAAATTTGGCAACAAGCATTCAGTAAATATGGAATTGAGGCCGAGCTTGCCGAGAGCATTACAGACATTCCTGGAGATATCCAAATTGGAAAAACTTGGAGAAAAAGAATATTTAAATATCCCAAGAAAAAGAATTGGTGGGAAAGAGCACATGCTCCAGGTGAGCTGGGTGGACCGACCTCAGAAATGTTCTACGACTTGGGTGAGGTACAAGTTTCTCAAGGTGAATATCATGTAAATGATGACTCGGGAAGATTTATCGAAATTGGAAACAATGTGTTTATGCAAAATAGACTTGATATAAACTTGCAATGGCAACCACTCTCACAGAAGAACATCGATTTTGGAGGGGGCTTTGAGCGTATTGTAATGATTGTGCAGGGTAAATCCGATATTTTCGAAACAGATATTTACATGCCGATTATCCACAAGCTGGAGTCTGTATCTGGGAAAGAATACAAATCAGAAGGGAAGGAAAACGAGCTTACAGCCGCTTTCAGGGTGATAGCAGATCACACACGTGCAGCGACTTTCATCATCGCCGATGGAGTTTTGCCCTCAAATAAAGACCAGGGATATATACTGCGTCGTTTCATTCGTCGTTCTATCCGATTTGGTAAAAAACTCGGGCTAGAAAGTGATTTTATGGCAGAAGTAGCAGCGGTAGTGATTGATACTTTACAGACGGCCTATCCTCACTTGGCAAATGCCAGAGAAAAAATCGCTCAGATCTTGCCCGAAGAAGAAAAGAAATTTCGTCAAACTCTTACACGAGGATTAAAAGAATTGGATTCTGTTAAGCAAAAAGCTGGTGATAGTCGTATTGATGGTAAGCAAGCCTTTTACATTTATGAAACTTATGGATTCCCATTGGAGATGACGCTAGATGAGCTGGGCATTGATGATAAATTGGCAGAAGAGATCGCGCGGGAATTTAAGTCGGAAGAAGTTGCGCATCGTGAGCAGTCCAGGGTAGGGGCAGAGCAAAAATTTAAAGGCGGGCTTGCAGATCAGTCACAAGAGGTTACCAGACTTCACAC
>CAZGHV010000102.1:0-3892 GCA_964525705.1 uncultured Candidatus Saccharibacteria bacterium
AGAATGGGACTGCTACATACCGGTTTGAGCTACGCCAGAAAGGCGATTTCCGTCTTCATGCCACTCAGGAGTACTGTGGCTACAAGCTTTTGAGTTTGCAGTTATTTGACATCTAGTTGTTTAGTTGGAGAAGTTGGTTTGGCCTTTTGGTGATTGATTATGAGATTGCGGCCCCGCACATTAAAGTGCGGGGCCGCAACAAGTTAGCTCCATAATTGCTCCAGGCTAGTTATTAGCGCTTCTTTATTGATATTCCTACCTATAAATACTAACTTGGTCCCGCTGTTTCTGCCTTTCTCTGTCAAGTCTGTAGGGCTAGGTATCAATTTCTGCGTTGCGCCTACCATCTGAAATATGAAGTAACCATTTTGGCCGGGAAACACCTCTAGCTCTAGTACTCCTTTTGCTCGTACAACTTCTGCAGGAATGCTTTCTGCCATCCAAGCCTTGAACTTGTAGATCGGAATGATGCGTTTGTTCTCAAAAACTATTTCTTCCACATGTTGATGTTCATGATCATGCTGATGTATATCTGTGGAGATATTTACCCAGGCGTTCGTATCCAGAAGCAGGTCCAGGTCTTCTGTGCTGTCTCCGTTGAGGATAGCACACCTTGCGTTTATTTCTTTGATTTGTTTACGTATCTTACTTTTGGTAGTTGATTCTTTTGTGATAAAGGCAATGTCAGCGTGTGAGAGTTGCTCTTTGCCCACATTGTAATCATGATGTGCCAAATTAAAATTCTCTTCATCTATCACGCATATCACTGCATCTACAAACACTCTGGCATTGAGTGCTTTTGAATTTATTATTGTTTGGACGACTGGCTGGGGTTCTGCCAATCCAGAGGTCTCGATCAACAAATGCTGCAAAGGGGATTTATCTAGTAAGCGAGTTATTGCCTGCTCTAGATCAGATTGCACTGTACAACAAATGCAACCATTTGCTAGCTCTACAATATCTTCGCTTGCAGCTTCGACAAGCATTCCATCTATGCCCACAGCACCAAATTCGTTAATAACGAATCCAAATTTTTTCCCAGGATATGCAGCAATAATTTTGTTGATGAGTGTGGTCTTTCCAGCTCCCAAAAAACCGGTGATAATTGTGATAGGAACCATAATAATATTTTATCATGGGTTAAGTTAGTGGGTGTTACTTGTTTTAGCTCTCAACATACAACCAGTGAGGCTTCTTTATAGTACAAGCTGGTTAAAGCTCTTGTACCCAATTTGTATACTCGGTAGGTATATCCAGCAAGTAGTTCTGTTTGTCCGTGTTTGTGGCGTGACTTAGTTTAATATTGAACGACTCTACCCCATTTGTAATACTATTTGTGTAGCCGATGCTGAGTGGAAATGTTCCATACGAGCCACTGCAATATGTGAAGCTAGGACTATTGGTTAATGCCAGTTTTCCCGCCAAACAGTTCTGTCCAGGGGTTGAGCTTTGCAATTCTGCTACATCTGTGACAAATGTGTATGCTTCTTCGCTGCTTAGCTCTATGTGAGTATTCAGGTTGATCGCTAAAAGTTTGCCAAGGAAAAATAGGCGATAGCTTGGCTCGGAGAGGTCTATACGGATCCATGTACCCTTTATTGTATCTATAAGTAATGACTCTGCAAGAGACTCATCTACACGAATGTATAGGTAGTTACCAGATAATACAAAGCTGCCTACAGTTGTATCTATAGGCTCTGTTTGTGTGAGCTGACCGTTACCGATAAATTGACCAGAAATGGTAAAGGCTCCGTCACTGGATCTGTTTGCTACTCCAGCCATCTCAAATCTAAGGCTGTACTCTTCATTCTGTGTGTTTGATGTCACTTCCAACTTTACGTTTGTTTGATCGGCAGGGATCATTTGCTGGAATGCACTTATACCAGGATGAAATAAGGGGTAATTCTCTATTAAATACTCGCCACTATAGTAATCAGATGACACTAGTCCATTTAGCTCGGCAGCAAATTCTGTAGGATTACTAGCATCTAGGTTTACACGGCTATCTTGAACTTGAGATATTTTGATAATCAAGAGACTAACTATTAGTACAGCAAAAGCTGTACCAGCGATTTGCAGGTAGTATCTGTCTGTGAGAACCTTCTTTCCATACTTTTTCATATTTGTTATAAAATTTTCCCAGCTAGTCATTGTTTGCCATTGATCTGCGTAGTTGCCGATTTGCTTCTGAGTTAAATTCATCCGGTTTGCAGGTTTGTGTTGTTCCTTTCAATATATAAGTACCAGGACTTTTTTCCATGCAATCAAATACATGAGGCGTGTCGAAAGCATCTGGTTTTATACAGTAAGATACCCCATCAGCCTTGCAATATACATCTACAGTTGGAGTAGATTCATATGTGATTCCAAATATACCGGTATGTGGTATCGCGGGTAGAGTTTTATTAGTGTCGATAAAGGTCCCATCTGCGCATGCTTCGTTTACACCTTGTGCCACGCTTTCGCCATCTTCGCAGGTGTACTTTTTCCCTCTGATACAGTACCAATGTCCGTTATCTGCATTAGAACAATCTGGGGCTATTACATTGATTTGATCTTCTCCTTCTTCCATATTAATGCTTTGTAAGGTATACTCTATGTAAACATCTTTTTTCGTATTTGCGCCACAATACTCCACAGAGGTCGGACTAAATCCACCAGAAGCATTACATAAAAAGCATGCCCCGTTTATCATCGTGGTTTCACCTTGTGTAATAACTGTTGAGTCGTATACGCATGTTGCTAGCCCTCTCTCAGTTTTTTCGCTTCTGCTTGCTTCATTTGCTAAAGTAATCTGAGTAGCGCATGCCAAATCAACATCACTGCCTCTATTTGCCGGCAAACATACACTTCCTTCGCCATCAGCACTGTTTACGCACTGCATGCATGTTAAATCATCCGTTACACAGCCATATACTACCAAGCTCCCATCGTTAGCGTATTCTCCTTCAATGGAATATACGCCGTTTTCACAATTATTAGCACTAGCATCTTGTGCCCACTGTTCTGGGAATTTCGTTCCGCTAGTGGGGCAGATGCCGCCATCTAAACCACAACCAGTATACCTATCATCCCAGGCATTCTTGGACATATTTTCTAGCATAGCTCTCAATCTATCCGAATAAGGATCATTTGATAGATCACACTCTTGACCGGAAACAGCGTTACAAATTGGCTGGAAGGGAGATGGCTTTGGTTTTGGAATATCCAGGAAGTCGTTTGCCTCATCTTGTTGTGGCGATTGAATAGGTGTGCTGGAGCATTGATTGTTATTACATGTGGGATTTGGGGAAAAGTTTGCTACACAGTCAAGATTTGTTCTGCAATTCCCGCAGCGTCCATCTAGGCACTTGAGCCCACTAGAGCAATTTGTGTCTGCACTGCATGCGCCACCTGCAGGAACATTGCCGAACCCTACACAGGCACAAGCGTCTGTTCCTGGAGTTTTTTGGCAGACACAAGTTCCAGAAACAACATCTCCGACTTTTGAACACGCTGGGTGAGAGCCTACACCGCAGGCAGATGTGTCTGAAGGTGGATTGGGTGTAGGAGTGCCCGGGGGTGAATCGGAAGATTTAGGTTCACATTTGCAACAAGAATTTTGACCATTTTTGTAGAAAACTGGTGTGTAATAAGTCAAATCACAGTAATTCCCGTAATTTGCTAGACATCTGTTTTGGCTGAGAGATTTACCACCAGGACATTTGTTACCACCACCGCCGCCATCATCTCCATCATCGCCGTCATCACCACCATCATCGTCACCATCATCACCACCACCATCATCATCGCCGTCATCACCACCATCATCACCACCATCATTACCACATTTTTCAAAAGTACCTCGCCAGGTTCCTTTCTCTGGACCGCTACAATATACACTGTACAAGAC
>CAZGHV010000103.1:0-3884 GCA_964525705.1 uncultured Candidatus Saccharibacteria bacterium
TTCACTTACTGAGAGCGATCGCCCTTCCGTCCGCTGCAATGACCTAGTTAGGCTGCCCACTTCAGAGGATCGCCCGCCCATCCGCTACAATGACCTCCTAGACTGGCGAGTGAACTTGCGATCGCCACGAGCGATCGCCCACCCATCCGCTACAATGACCTGGTTAGGCCACCTTAGAAGATCGCCCACTCATCCCCTGCAATAACCTGGTTAGGAACAGATCAACACTTCTACTTTTTTATACCGCATAAATCAAGTTCAGAAGTAGGCATTTTCGGCGTTCTAGAGGCTCCATACATAAAATCCTGGTCAGCCTCGATAACGCAGGAATATCACTAAAAACTCAGTTATCTTACTGCACGAAGTTCCTCTTGAATAACTCGGCGAAGCGTTTCTTCATCTAGGGGTTGCTTTACTTTGTCTAGGTACTGTCGCAAAGCCTCATTCATCATAGTTTGATAGCCTTTGCCAGCAGCCTCACTTCGTTCTCGAAAGGTTTCTAACACATCGTCATCAATATAGATTGTGATGCGAGTTTTGCCTGTTTGGGGAATGACAGTACCCCGTTTTGCTTGACTAAAATCATATTCCGATTTCATATTTCCGTCTCTCAGAGCGTGTTGCAGAACGAGCTGAAATGAGGCGAACACGATTTCCTCGATCCGTATAGACCACAACTAGCAAGCGTCAGAGATGATCCATGCCAATCACAACAAATCGTTGTTCTCCTTGAGCTGTTGTGTCTTCAAAAGAAAGCGCATTCGGGTCAAACAAAACTGCCTCAGCGTCGGAAAAGCGCACACCGTGCTTTTGAAGATTAGTAGCTGCTTTGTTCGGGTCCCATTCAACTTCCATGCATATATCATATGCATAAGGATGAGTTTTATGTCAAATGTTTTAATCTTGGTAAGTCTAACGGCCTGGAGTTCAGCAGCGGCAGATCAACTTTGGACCGCCACGAACGATCGCCCACCCATCCCCTGCAATGACCTTCTAAAAATCAGCGTTCACTTACTGGGAGCGATCGCCCACCCATCCGCTACAACGACCTAGAAATTAGTGGTGGCTCGTGAAGTTGAGATCGCCACGAGCGATCGCCCGCCCGTCCGCTGCCATAACCTGGTGAGGCTGTCTCCGAAGATCGTCTGCCTATCCGCTGCATTGGTGGATTAAGTGGTTTTCTAGGTAGAAGAAACTTATAGGCTCTCAATGAATTCCTCGGCTGTGACTTGTGCTTGCTTAAGAATGCCGCTTAATGTCCCCAGCTTCAATTCTTGATGTACGGGGACAACACAGCCAATTTCTCTTTCTTCGGTTATCCGCTTCATCACAACATGACTACCTGTTTGTCGCACTTGCTCGAATCCCAAACGCTCCAATGCTCGAATCGCTTCTCTGCTGGAGATTCGTGGCAATTTAGGCATAGCTGACCTCGATACTGGTCACAAATCTAGGGGATGTTGCAGGCAGGGGAAATTCTTCTAAGTAGAGCAGCGTTGCTTCTCTCAACCCGGCGATCGCTGCTTCGATCGTCTCACCTTGATCGACAGTACCAACCTCTGGGCACTCAGCGATGTACAGGTCATCTTCCTTATAAATAATAGCTGTAAAGCTACGGGTGTTCATTGTATTTTATTCCTGACGTTTCTTCCATTCAGCATAACATTGCCCCCCAACACCAGTGGGCGAAGGATAAATTGGCATTTGGAACAGTATGAAAACTGACCTTATGAAGCTTTGGGTAGCAAGCGCGATCGCTCTTTTCCCTCAGTCTTTCGAGATCGCCCGCCCATCCGCTGCAATAACCTCCTGGAAATCAGCGTTCACTTACAGAGAGCGATTGCCCACCCATCCCCTGCAACAACCTGCAAATGAGTGGTGGCAAGTGAATGCGATCGCCACGAGCAATCGCCCGCCCATCCCCTGCAATGACCTTCTGAAAATCAGTAGCAAATTAGCTTTCACTCGTTGAGAGCGATCGCCCGCCCATCCCCTGCAATGACTTCCTGGAAATCAGCTTTCGCTTACTAAGAGCGATCGCCCGTCCGTCCGCTGCAATGACTTGGTTAGAACAATCCCAACACTCAAACTTTTTGTATCACGCAAAGAACTGCAAGTCGAGGCGATCGCACATCAAGAACTTAAAAACTCCCCAACTTTGTGATTCCTAACGGCTAAGTTGAGCGGCGGCTAGCATCCTCGGCATCCCCCCCGAAATCTCCTGTCCGTCCGCTCCAACGTGTTGTTAGACCGCGCTTTGGAGGTAAGCTGACAACTTCTCTTCCGCCTTCTGCCTGTTTTTTTTGCCAATCTGCAAACATTGCATCCAAATCATAGTTAAAGGATTTGGCGTGTTCTTCGCGGATCTTATGAATTTCATCTAGGATTTCATCTTGCCACATAGCTCAATCTCCTAACAATTCGTAGGGGGTGCAAATTACGGGTAGCTGGTATCCAAAATCAAAGCTGATCTCTTCAAGTTTCCTTTGAATCTATGCATTGGCAATATGCTTACAGTTCCACGTTAACAGGTAATCTAAGCCGTGGACGGTGGCGGCTGCAATGTGAACCGCATCGTCAGAAGCCTTGGGGGGAAGATTGCTGCGCAATAAAAACTGGGCTGCCAGACTTCGTACAGATTGGTTGAGTTCCAGCAATGGCACTCCATTGAGTATTTCTAGCCGTTTCAGCGCAATTTCTGCATCTCCTCGCCCCACCTCATCCAGGACAACTTGTGAAACATATAGTGTAAATGTACTTCTGCGAAGCTCCCACCACTCTTTTGTCAACTCTATGTTTGCTGCCAAAATCAGATTCCTTGTCGATCTGGCAGTGAGGTATCCCAGAATACTGGTTTCGATGTAGACTGATTCACTCATACAAAGTCGGCTGGCAGCCCTTCTACTTTAGCTCAAAGCTCTCCCCAATCAAGATTGTAGGTAATTTCCCCATTTATACAGTTCTTGCAAAAAAAGAGAGATTCCCAAGCCAAGAGCCTGGGAATCTCGCCAGGAATCTGTTCCGTATGCACGCGATTGTTCGCTAGAGTAGTTAACAAGTAATTTACTATGCAACAACAGTATTAGCGGTCAGTTTGCTAACACGGGTTTGAACTTGAACAATTTTGTCACCTTTAGAAGTAGGCATTTTGTCGAACGCATAACCTGCTGTTTGCCCTGGGTATAAAGCTTAGTTTGTAGCCAGATACTGACCATCTAACACATAGGTGACTCTACCTGTAAACCAGTCTCGTTGTGGTTTATATAGACTAACTACAACAATGCCCTCGCGCACTACATTGTAGGGGTTGATTAGTGTAAAAGTTCCCTGCACTGGCTTACCCCAATTAAAAAAACTCCCTTAGCAGCTTAAGTGCCTCAGCAGTAACATTAATTAAATTCGCCCAATTTGCTTCAGCAGGTTGCGGGAAAAACAGTTCATGAGTACTTAGAGTTAGCCCTAATCCGGCTGTAAAACCTGCTAGCTTTACAAAGTCTCGCCTATTTAATCCGAGGTTTTGTCTTTGTTTCGATTCTGGTAAATCATTTTCAGGGTGAGATCCATAACATTGCATCTCCTCAATTGAGGCAGTGCGTATTAACTGTATCCCTTCTTGATAACTCATTGCTCTAAATCCTCAAAGGCAATACCCAAAATACCGAGCGGTCTAACGGCCTGGAAGTCAGCGGCGGCAAATCAAATGAATCGCCACGAGCGATCGCCCACCCATCCGCTACAACGACCTGGAAATTAGTGGTGGCTCGTGAAGTTGAGATCGCCACGAGCGATCGCCCACCCCTCCACTGCAATGCCCTCCTGGAAATCAGCTTTCACTTACTGAGAGCGATCGCCCTTCCGTCCGCTGCAATGACCTAGTTAGGCTG
>CAZGHV010000104.1:0-3870 GCA_964525705.1 uncultured Candidatus Saccharibacteria bacterium
AAAGGATTGAGAGTACTTGCCAAATATAAACTGGTGATGGCCAGACATAAGGCTGCTGGCAGTAGTAGAAAATATTTACGCATCTCTACAGACTACGATAAAAGTTCTGCATTAGCACTGCATCCAGTTCTAGTAGTGGGCTTTCACAGACAACACAGCCTTCTATTTCCATTAGCTTCATTACCCGCAGCAGATCCTGCCAATTAAATGTATTTGTATTCAATCTCTTCTTATCTACCTTCTGCATAAATGGTTCCATTTCTGGCATATCGATCCCTACTTCACGATAATATTCCATGCTTGGTAAAAACACCAGGTGGTTCTTTTCACCTTTGTCTGTAAACTCTATGCCCGAAATATGGATATGCATTTTTTGAAGATCTTCTGCACCCAGCTTGTTCTCAATCTGTGAAAATACTTGCCTAAACTCTTCATAGGTATTGAACTTACCACCAGTACGAGCAAAAAGGTGCGCAAAATCTATGCAAAGTGATACGTTCTTGAATCCTTCTTTACGCAACTGTGAGACCAGCAATATCAGTTCTCCCAGATCCCCAAACTGAGAAGGTTTACCTGTGAGTTCTGGCGATATGCGTATATCGAGCTCCTGTGCCGTACAAGCGGTAAGTATTTTCTGCATCCCTTCTTTTATTTTTTTCTGGGCCACTTTGTACTCCTGATCCTGAACAAATCCAGAGTGGAAAGTCATAGAATTTGCTCCACAGGCATCTCCTATTTTGGCTGCCTGCAAAATACGGTTGATACTTGCATGCCATTTTGGCTTTTCCACAGAAGCCAAATTCACGTAATAAGACCCGTGAACAGACAGCGTCACGTCTAGTTCTTTGGCATTGGTCTGAATGGCTGCTGTATCGTCTTCCTTTACAAACACTTGCTGCACAAATTCCAGCTCCATATGCTGGAGACCCAATTCATGGATACGTTTGATTCCGCCTATTACACCTTTCTCTTTGGAGGTGAGAGGGAACCCGCCTGTACCAAATCTTAGTTTGGACTTTGCCATAGTTGGTCTGTAAACAAATATTCTATTCTATTTCACAATCGGCTAGACAGTTCTCAATTTCCAACTCTTCCCAAACGCCATCCCCCTACCATAGCAAATAATCGCCTTCAACAGATTTTAACAATACTATTCCACTAATTGTGCTATAAATCCCCTCTGCCTCTTGCTCGCTTGGCAATAAAACTTTTTCGGCTTGTGGCAAGCTGTTTTTTGTGTTGAGAGTATAAATTTCATTCCCCACTATAAACCAGATAATATCTCCAGACACAACATACTTGGTGATCCTACTTTCCAGGTCGCTTTGCCAGTATACTTCCCACCCGTTCACTTGCAACAATAAAAACTGTTGAACCATGTCACTGGAGTCTACCATTCGCACCTTTAGTCTGAGCGGTAATTCGATAGAGCTGCAATCTATGCCTTTCAAGTCTTTACTTATCATTCCTAGGCTGTAACAGTTACCGTCTGCCGTAAAAATAATTGCTTGCTCATTGTTATGATCATACTTTACTATTTCAGGCAAAGACGTAAATGATCCTCGCCAGACCTCAATTAATTCACCCTGGCTAGTGAGTGCAACCAAGCTCACCAATGCATCTGATCTCTCCACAAATGCAAGTAGCCATTTCGTAGCGAAGTCATAAGCAACAGAAATAAATCTTGAATCTCCTTCAAGCAGAAGGATTGTCTGCGTAGGCGTTTGCGTTGATAAAAATAGATCCAAGCTTGCGCTTTTACCCGCTGTGGCCGTTGCTGCTATCAAAAAGGCGTTATCACCTATTTGTGTCACAAAACCCACATCCTCTGTAAGAGACTTCGCTTCAATAAAGATTCCAGACTCAATATACCCCAAAGCTTTCCCCTCGCTAGTTGATACACTTAACCAATCTTTATCTGCTGTGATTGGATAGATCTGCTGCCGCCAGTCTTCGGAACTGGCACTATCCCAAGCCATACTCCTAGGCTGAAGCGGTTGCCAATCATTGTTTTGTGTAATATAAAAAACGTTTTGGGTCGGTTCGCTTTCATAAACTATCTGATCTATTAACTTGAAACCAAGAAACAACATCAAAACCAGCAAAACAACCACAATCAAAGGTCGAATAGGAAAATTTTTGTTGTAGCTCATACGCTTTACGATAACACAAGCCAGCATATTTATGGTATCATTCTCTGGACATGAAAAGAACATATCAACCAAGCAAAAAAAGGAGAGCAAGCATGGGTTTCCGCACACGTAATAGCTCTGTGGGAGGGAAACGAGTTCTAAAGAGTAGAAGAGCAAAAGGGAGAGCGAAGCTCACAGTTTCAGATATTTCTGCAAACAAGGTAGAAAAGAATAAGCGAATTTCCAGACGCAAATAGATGCTTCCAGCTGCATTACGCTTGCCAGCTAAACAAATACCCCTGCTCGCCAAAACTGGCAAGAGGTTATGGTTTGATGGGTTGGAAATGCATGCCAACTACCTACAAAACAACTTCCGTGCAGCTATCGTAGTACCAGTAAAGACAGAAAAACTAGCAAGTAAAAGGAATACTATCAAGCGTAAGCTACGAGCAGCAATTATTGTTCTATACAAACAAGAATTATTGCCAAGAGGCGACTATCTGATACTTGTGCGCGATAAAGAAATCATCACGAAAGAAATAGCGGGAATGCTGAAAAGGATGTGGCAAATTAATTAAGCAAACTGAGCAAAAGCTCTGTTTGAATCTGCCATTCTTTGAATATCATCTCTTTTGCGTACAGCATCTCCTTCACCTTTGCATGCAGAGTGAAGCTCTTGACTGAGTGACTCCCAGAATTCTTTCTTACCTCTGTTTGCTCTAGCTGCATTAATCAACCAACGAAATGAAAGCGTGAGCTGCCTGTGTGGTTGCACTGGAACTGGGACTTGATAGTTAGCTCCTCCCACGCGACGAGCACGAATCTCTAGCCGAGGCTGTACGTTGACAAGAGCCTTCTCCAAAGCCTCCACAGGTGTCAACTTCGTCTTTTCTGCCAAATCGTCCAAAGCCTTATAAACAATGCTTGTAGCAGTATACTTTTTCCCATCTACCATCACGTAATTTATTAGCTTGGCGACAGTTTCATTATTGAACCTGCTATCTGGTGATATTTTTCTTTTCGAAATTGGTTTTCCTCTCATGTTATTTTATGATTATTTCTTTGGTTTCTTTGCTCCGTAGCGGCTACGTCCTTGACGCCTTGCTTCTACAGCTGTGGAGTCATAAACACCACGCACTACTCTGTAATTCACGCCTGGCAAGTCTGGCTTTCTTCCTGCCATAACCAATACCACAGAGTGTTCTTGTAAGTTATGCCCCTCTCCTGGGATATATGCCGTTACCTCTTGTTGATTTGTAAGTCTCACTCTCGCTACTTTACGTAAAGCAGAGTTTGGCTTCTTTGGAGTCATGGTCTTCACAGACAAGCATACTCCCCTCTTAAGCGGATTTGGCTTGCGGAAATACTTTCCCTTGATACTGTTAAAGTTAAACTGCATAGCCTTGTACTTTGTCTTCTGAGAGAAAAGCAACCCCTTAAAGCGAACGCTTCCTTTTTTTGGCTTGCGGCCTTTACGTACTAATTGCGATATTCTTGCCATATAATTATTGTGTCACTGTTACCTGATCCTCCCCCATGTTGAATTCCATTGCTTTGGAATTACCAGAAGCCTTACGCTTAAATTCGCTTCCTATCGGGACAGGGCGTCCTATTATAACATTCTCCTTCAATCCTCTCAAGTGGTCTACCTTGCCCACCAAGGCTGCATCTGTGAGGATGCGTACTTGTTGCTCAAAGGATTCTGCAGACAAGAAACTTTCAGTGCGCAGGGCAGCAT
>CAZGHV010000105.1:0-3852 GCA_964525705.1 uncultured Candidatus Saccharibacteria bacterium
AGTTAAGAATGAGTGTAGAAAGTGCCTCACCGTCCACATCCTCTGCAATTATTGCTACATCACGTTTACCAGTAGCTGCAATTTTCTCCAAGATGGGCATTAAATCCTTTACAGCCGAGATCTTCTTATCGGTGATCAGAATATGTGGCTCAGATATCTCAGCCTTCAGAGCCTCGGACTTTGCTGCAAAGTATGGGGAAATATATCCTTTGTCAAACTCCATACCCTCCACAATCTTTTTTTCCATACCGAGCGTCTTGCCTTCTTCTACAGTAACCACTCCTTCATTACCCACTTTGTCGATAATATCTCCAAGTATTTCGCCGATCTCACGGTCTCCATTGGCCGAAATCGTAGCCACCTTGGTAATATCATCCTTTCCTTTTACCTTAACAGCCATATCCATCAACTTTGCCACCACTGCCTGTACACCTTTCTCAATCCCGGTACGGATTTCCATCGGGTTTGCACCTGCAGTGACATTTTTTAATCCCTCCTGCACTATCGCTTGTGCCAATACCACTGCGGTCGTGGTGCCGTCACCTACTTGATCTACAGTCTTTGAGGCAGCTTCAATCACAAGCTGTGCCCCCATGTTTTCTGCAGCATCCGGAAGATCTATTTCCTTGGCAATGCTCACACCATCTTTTGTAATGTGTGGTGGACCAAATTTCTTAATAGCAACATTTCTCCCCTTTGGTCCTAGAGTGACTCGTACTGCAGCAGCAAGCTTATCTACACCTGCTCTCAGCTTTGCTCTAGCCTCTTCTTCATAAATCGTCATTTTTGGCATAATTTTTTGATTAACAAATAATTAATAGCTAATGTCAAAAAGTTCCCAGACAGCAGTTATGCTTTATCCCAATACAGCCAACACATCCTCTTCCTTCATAATTAAATAGTTCTCATTATCTATCTCTATCTCATCTGGAGAGTACTTACGGAAAAGAATTTCATCCCCCTCCTTGACACTCCATTCCACCTTGTTGCCATCTTTATCTAGCCTGCCCGTGCCCAGAGCCACCACAGTACCTCTCTGTGGCTTTTCCCCTTTTGCGGAGCTGGCAGATATAACCAACCCAGAAGCAGTGGTAGTCTCTACCTCCTTTGCTTTCACAAGAATATTTCCACCCACGGGGTGTACTGCTACTTTCTTTGCGGACATAATAAAAATTATAAGAAATAAAAATCTGCGCCGACCAAATGGTCGAAAGTCACCTTTCAGCTACCCATAAGCCTTGATAGCTGGCAGTAACGACTTAACCTATTTTGTCTGCACTAAAATTTGATGCAAAACTTCTTTACTCAGAGTAAGCCTAATATTCTGCTCTTGGCAGAAGCTACCACCAAGTGCTAACCGCCCTAATACTACCAATGGCTAGGGAAAACTGTCAAGTCCTATTGCTAAATCATTTAAAAGTGACCTTTATCCGCATCCAATCCCCGGGAACCTGCTGCAAGAACTTGGGCGCCAAGGCAGGAGAAAAAGATATGCGCACATTCTCTACCTCGTCTATTTTCACGAGTCTATCATACGCAGTGTCAATCTCTAGACCAGCCACTTCCGACTTAACAGCCTCTTCTGTAATTTTACTTTGCAGACTTCCTTTTGCTGTAACCGTAAAAGTAGCCTTGTCTCCTTCACGCACAATATTTGTGAGCTCTGTATCCCCCAAACCAGTCACCTCAAATTCTCCCTCTGCATCTAGCTGGTTATTGTCAATAAGCAATTTAATGGCAGAATCCAGATCATCATTCTTCACCGCCAACACAGTCACTTTGCCTTCTACAGTAACGCTGAAACTACTACCCTCTTCACCTACTGCAGGCACGGGACGGACAGCAGTCTCTGTAAACTCAGTTGTCCCTTCTAACAAGCGATAACCTTCGGGTACATTGGTGCGAACTTTGGCTATACCTTGCTTTTTCAAGCTCTCGACTAGAGAGTTCTTTATCAAATCAACATCGACTTGTGCAGGAGCAGCAAAAGCCACAGTTGTTCCGCCTTCTATATTACGAAACCTTTTCCCGATCACATCGCTTGTGGTGTATGTACCCACTTTAAAATCCACTTTCGTTCCGGATTCGGTAATATTGTACTGCTCCCCAAAAGTTTCGGCCTCTATCCGCACGTCTTTTGCTTGTCCGATGTCCAAATCATCATCTGGATCTCTCCCTCTGATAGTTACATCCTGCTTTAACGTATATTTGAGGTTCGTGGTTGTATTTTCAAGCACAGTCCCAGCCGACAGTGTGATTTCTGCTGTCGTCTTGTTCCAAATGTCGATCAAGCCAGCTGCTGCCGTACCTTTTTGCCCTTCCCCAGTAGAAGTGCCAGATTCTGAGCTACTCAGATCTGTTTCCTCCACCATTAACGCTGGGATAGACAATGGCTCAGAAGTAAAAGCGAGCAGGTTTGCATCTGCCACAACCTGCTGTTCCACTGGGACTTCCTCCGTCTTCAAAGTAATGATTATCTCCACCGTTGAGGTCTGCCAAACGATTAAACCTGCGCCCACCACTGCCACCACTGCAAAAATAAGCGCCCCAATCAATGCCTTACGTTTGCCCAGAGCAACTCCTGGCGACACCGATCGCAGATCTTTTTTGGGGCGTAATGAAGACAAGAAGGGAATCGTTCTCTTTGATGGAGACTCTATATAGCCAGCCCAATCTCTCTGCGAATAGTCGGCACGGGTGGGTTTCGTAGTTGTAACTCGTGGTTGAGAATCTGTGACACGCGACAAATCGGCAATATCACCCCCAGCATAAACCTGAATCCCAGAAAGATCTACCAACTTGGGCTGACGGCGAGTTCTCTTTATCGGGCCTTGAACATCTTCCAGCTCAAGGTCAGACTTGACAGCAGTCTCTGCTACAGAATTTTCGACATCTTCGCTTTCAGAAATAGCCTCATCTTCTGAGATAGCTTCCGCCTCTGTCTCTAGCTCTGGCTTTTTGTTATCTGCTGCTTGGTCCGGTACAAAGGATGGTTGTTCAAAGACGCTCTCGCCGGACATGATGTCTACATCCAACTCACCTTCTTTTTTGAAATTTGCAGAGGAGATCCCTCTCTCTGCAAGTAGGTGACTTTTTAGCTCATCTCGCTGCCTTAACAAAGATTCCTTTGCAGCCTTGGCGGCCTCCCAAGTTTCTGCAGACACATTACTTACTTTATTGGTAGATATAATATTTGCTTGTTTGGCCAGCTTCAAGCCCAGTTCATCCTCTGTTACAAGCACAATCTGCTTCTTTGAGCGTAAAATCTGATGAGATAAGATCTTCATACTCACTATACTGCTCACTACTACAGCATTCTGAGGTACAACTACTATCACTCTTTCTCGCTGGCTGGCAAGGATCTTCTCTACCACGAAATTAATCTCGTCATTTACATCTACAAAGATTTTGTCGGAAGTTGCAATAGACATATTGGGTATTTTACACTATTTAATTCCAGTCTAGGGCCATTCTAGCCAGTGCCAAAGGTGTAACGTCCATAGAGTTCGTAGCCTTACGTGTAAGATCTTCTACATCTGCTATTTGATTTGGAAATAAGTACTTAATCTTTGGAAACTTACCAAATGGAAGCACCTGCAACCAGGGATACGCCAATAGCCCTTGATAAATCTCTGGCAACAAAGCCCCACCCCCACAAAGATAAATGCTTGGTGGATACTCTTTGATATCATCAAAGTCAGACAGCCCTATCTCCACTCCGTCTAGCCACACTGGGATATCTTTACCTATAGCCTTTGATACCTTTCCACTTTCACTGGCCGACAATTTTTGATCACTGTGATCAACTTTGAGATTTTCGGCTTCTATGTAATCCAAAGATAACTCCGACTC
>CAZGHV010000106.1:0-3848 GCA_964525705.1 uncultured Candidatus Saccharibacteria bacterium
AAGGTGATTTCCGTAAAATGTTACGTAAATCTACAACAAACTAGTCGAGACCCTAGCCTATTTTTTTCGCAAATCAGCCACAAACACAGCAATATCCAAAATCGTTCAAAGACTTATGTCCGCCATGTCAACAATCTGAGGAAACCTGAAGCAGTCCACCACATGATCATTTATCATCCCAGTAGCTTGCATATGGGCATAAACCACCGTTGGGCCCAGGAAAGTAAAACCTCTGCTCTTGAGATCTTTGCTCAAAGACACTGCCTCTACAGAAGTTGTAGGTATCTCTGCCAAACTCTTTCTGTGAGGTTGTATTGGCTCACCATCTACAAAGCCCCAAATATATCTTGCAAAAGTTCCATACTCTGCCTGAACTTCCAGAAAGCGTTTTGCATTGTTGATCACCGAATTTATTTTTGCACGGTTACGAATAATCCCTGGATTTGCGAGCAAAGTTTGAACCTGCGACTCGGAAAACTGAGCAACCTGCTGTGGCTCAAAATTGGCGAATGCTTTCCTATAATTCTCACGTTTTTTCAATACCGTGAGCCAACTTAATCCCGCTTGAGCAGATTCCAATACGAGAAATTCAAAAATCTTATTATCATCCAGCACAGGCACTCCCCACTCCACATCATGATACGTCTGGTATAGTTCATTGTTTTCAGGTACCCAGGCGCAACGCATACATTATTCTCCAGTCAAACAGCCAGAGTGTCAAGATTCGGCAGGAACTAGCTTTTGAAGTTCATTGTACAATCTCAGACTTGCTTCTGTTTTAATATAAGGACTGTCGGCAAAATAATTCAACATTTTCGCCAGAGAGCTTTGCCATCTGCCGCTTTCAAGTTCCAGCTTCACATTGTAATTAAAAGAAGTGCCATTATAGAGGAAAAATTTACTCCCAATAATTGTCAACAAGCTGGCTGCCATAGACTTCAGCACCATTCGCTGTTGCGCATCTTCCCACAGATTTTTTTACAGCAAATTCATGCCAAGATTCCACAAGCCGCATAATTGTCCCGGCTTGATATACTTTTTGCCCTTCGGTATTGAGGTTGCTAGTTTGACTGGCAACAGCAGTCATTAAAGAATCAACTGTATCGGTGATATCAATTGGTTATGTAAAGTGAAAAGTTAGATCGTTTGGGAATATGAGGGTAATCTGCTTAACTACAGAGAATTGATTTAAAAATATCCACAATTACTTCATAAGTCAATTCCTTATCATACAAACTAAAGTCATAATTAAGAAAAATACGTAAAGTTTCTTCATTCGGATTAATAATACTTAGGCCTAGCTGTCCTAGTATTGCATTTGCTTCAACCCTCAAAGGTTGCAGTTTAGTTGGATCTGATGCATCGATATTCTTTCTCCTATCTCTTAAAGCTTTTATCCTGTCAACTATCTCTCTGGTTTCTTCATCAAAAGGACGTTCTGCTTGATATTTAGGTTCAGCTACAGTATGTTTATCCATAACACATTATAGCACGGCTATATATTATCCGCAAGAAGTTTTTACTTTCTTCTCTTTCAGCTTAGCCAGCATCCCTGCTTCAGAGCTTCAAGAGATCATCCAATGATCATTTATTCCCAGGTATCTCACCTAATGCTATACTTAACACTGTTATGTCCAAGCAACAGCCAGTAAAAAAAGAGCTCTGTGTAATCCAATTTGAGAGCGAAGACTTTTATCGTGCCGTAGCCGACCAAATTCTTTACACAGTAGGGCTAGAGATCACAGAGTCCGCAAGGAACAAAAAGCAAGCAGCTCAGTTATTGGAGAAAATACAGCAGCAAAAGCTGAAGCCAGATTTGGCGATTATTGATACTATATTGGAAACAGATCACTCCGAAGGGGAAATCATCGCCACCAAGCTGCGCGAATTATCTCCACAAACCAAAATAATTGCGTACACAATTATGGATGATACCCCCTGGGGAGACTATCTAGCTATAAAATCAAATCGGATTCCAGACCACACCCTCATCCGGGGGTTATCGGAATTATTTGCACTTCAGTTCATACCAGCTGGCACACGCGATACCGAAGAATAATCAAATAGATGCCTTCCCAGAAAACCAAGCCCGGTCAAACCAAGTTTGCCAGTCAACGATAAACTTGTTACTCGACATGGTGATATAGCCACATGAAATCCAGGGCAGTGAGATTTCCTGCCACAAAGTAGAATCTTCCATGCTTAGACATATATTCGAACCATGTGGTTTTGTAGCCCAGCGTACATGTGCCCTTGGTGGACAAATTTTCTCTACCTCAGAAGTAATATCCAGTTCTGAAAAACAGAGTAACTTTACCTGACTGTGAAGTCGAGCAAGTATTGGCTCCCACTTCTCAATTTTATCAATTTGCAAATATATCTGGAGCGGATTGCCAGACAGAACCAGCGACTCCAAAACTCTGAAAAAGCTATTTGCCTCCGAATGAAGAAGTATTTGAGAATTATCGCTAGAATCCAAAGAAACTAAAAAAGCTTTCAGATTTCCTAGTGCATCTGCAAAATCTCTTTGTTTTGCCTCACCTTTGGCACGAATTAAAGAGATTACTTCCCCCACTGGTGCGATTTGATATTGCTTTGTCTTTTCCCCTGCAATCTCCACCACAAAGCCTGCATTTACCAGCGAGTTCAGTGCCATATAGATCTTGCTGGAAGGTATATCCTCATCCTCACTAATCTGCGTCGCTGTCACCTGGGTTTTCCTGGAAAGATACCCCAGAGCCTTAATCTCATAGGCAGAGAAGCCAAATTCTTTTAATATCTCGAACCACATATTCTTTTGCATCTACTACATGTAGGTAGTAGAGATGATATCATTTGATGGCAAGCTTCTCCAACTTGGCAAGCATTTTTTCTTGTTCTCCAGAAATCCCAAGCCCCATGAATACAATTTTTGTCTTGCCGGAATAAGCATGTAGCTCTTCCCAGGTATACTTGCCAAATACCCAATTCAGCAGCCTGTACTTGCTATCGCTGCACTTCACCACTCCTTTGATACGAATATAATCACGCTGCGCCAGCGGAACTAAAAACTCTTCCACTGCCCGAGGTTCAAACATTTGCTCACTATAGAAGTTAAATACTTGTACACTGTCTGGATGAGAATGATGTGCATGTGTGGCTGGCAATTCATCACCCACAAGCTTGCTATCAAATCCCAGCAGTAGCTCTGCAGATACATTGCCATCCACAGAGTGAATCTTTGGGGTCTGAGGATTAAGTTCATACACTTCGTCCTTTACACTCTCTAGGGTCTGCTCATCAACAGAGCCGACCTTGTTAAACACAATTACATCGGTATAAGCTGCCTGCATTTCTGCTACTTTGCCCCTGTCTTTATAGCCATCAAAATTGAGTACATCAATAATATTTATTACTCCGTCCAGACGCAACCCCGGCAATCGACGGATTTCCATTACAATCGGTAATGGGTACGCAGTACCAGAAGATTCAATAATTATTCTATCTGGATGATATTTTGCCAGGATCTCCTCCAAGGCAATTTTCAGCTTCCCCACCAGCACACAACAAAGGCAGCCATTGAGCATCTCCTGCACTTGAATATTGCTCTCATGCGCCAGCTCAGAATCTATACTTTCTGTGCCGTATTCATTTTTGAGCCACACAACTTTATACTCCGCAGGGAGTTGCTTAATTAGATTTAAAATGATGGTGGTTTTTCCGCTGCCCAAATAACCAGTAACTACACTCACAGGTATCATAAATTTAGCCTAACTCTTGATACACTATATGCCTAGGTGTAAAGTAATGCAAGGGGTCTCGACTAGATAAATGAGATAAAAGCTCTTAATATCTAGTAATGACAGTAA
>CAZGHV010000107.1:0-3816 GCA_964525705.1 uncultured Candidatus Saccharibacteria bacterium
CTTTAATTCCGTCCACCTACTTAGTTCCAAAAAGCTGTTGGAAAAAGCCAGAGTTCGGGGCGCGAAATACCTCGAACTCTGGAATAACAAAGGTTGCTAAAGCTGAACCTGTGGCAGATGGCTACGGGGGTCAAACGTGCGCTGGGCACGGATTTTCTCGTAGTACTCCCGCTCCATGGAATTGAGTTCCTTGGGAGGGACAATTTGAATTTTGACCAGTTGATCGCCGCGACCTCCCTTGGCCAGAGGCCAGCCCTTACCTCGCAGTCGCAGGGATTGGCCAGACTTAATCCCGGCAGGAACCTGCATCTTCACACTGCCTTCGGGAGTGGGGACTTCAATTTGGGTGCCCAAAACCGCTTCATCAGGAGTGATGGGGATTTCGCAGAGCAAATTATCCCCTTCAAACTTAAAGAAGCTATGGGGGGCCAGTTTCACCGTCAAATAGAGATCGCCCCGCGTCTGGGTCATAGGATTGAACTGTCCCTTGCCTTTGAGCCGAATCCGACTGCCAGCTCTGGCTCCTGCTGGAATCCGCGTTGTAATCGTTTCTCCACCCCCTAAGTCCAGCCGTTTCTGCGCCCCCTTAAAGGCTTCCGCAAGGGTGAGAGTGATTTCTGCCTGGGTATCTGCAGCAACGCCACCGGGTTGGGGGCCAGTACCAAAGCCGCCAAAATCAGTAAAGCCACCAAAGCCTGTCGCTCCCCCTGATGGGGTGCGATAGCTATAGGAAGTGCGGCGACCAGCACCGGGGGCTGTGCCTTCAAACCCCCCGAACCGCCCCAGGAGTTCGTTTATAAATTCGTCAAAACTGCCATAACGACCAAAGTCAACATCAAAACCTCCCATATCAACGCCTACCCCTGGTCCGGCAGTGCCGACCTGCTGCCAGTACCGGCCAAACTGGTCGTACTTCTTCCGCTTGTCTGGATCGGAGAGGACCTCGTAAGCTTCGTTGATTTCTTTGAATTTGGCCTCGGCAGCGCGATCGCCTGGATTCAGATCAGGATGATAGGTGCGGGCCAACTTGCGATAGACCTTTTTAATCTCCGCTTCGCTGGCATCTTTGCTGACACCCAACACCTGGTAATAGTCCTTAAAGTCGGCTGCAGGCATCTAAGGGCCTCCTTGTGCAATTCTTATAGGTCTACTTAAAATAAATCACTCAGCAAATTTAAGCACCAGTTGTAATTCTAAGATAGCGGTCTCTACCGTCTCCTGCAGACTGCGGCGACGGCTCCAGCATTCTATGCCGATCTCTGAGACCTCTTTTAAGAAGAGGGCTTGTTCAGGCAACTGACCAAAGCTTTAATTGAGCGCTGCTTACAGATGGAGTTGGAGGTGCATCGGTAGAGCCCCACCTATGAGCGCAAGGGCAAAGCCCGAAATACCTTTCGCTCAACGGCCTGTGGTCTGTCAAATTGTTTTTTAGAAGTCACGGGCCGCGCTGCGCACGGCCCGTGACCCTCAATTCTACCTAATTTTAAGCCTGACGAAGCACTAGGACAGCAAACGGTACAATCAACATGAGTTAATGTTGGAGATAGTAGGTCAAACAACTAAATATCTCTACGCAGCGAGAGATGCCGAGGTTTAACCAGCAAACCTATCATTCGAACAACTTGTACCTCTGTAAAAGCCATAATTCAAACTTGGCATCTGGGCGTTGGTCGTTTAAAGGTTTATTTTAATTGGGAGATTTTAATGATTAAGAGTGTTGAAATTAAGAATTTTAGATGTTTTAAAGAGTTAAAAGTATCTGATTTTGAGAGGATTAATTTGATTAGTGGCCGGAATAATATTGGCAAAACAGCATTATTAGAGGCACTCTTTCTGAATAGCGCTCCAAGGCCAGATACAGTTTCTTCACTTCGACAAGTAAGAAGGGAGCGAACAAGTTTTAGCAGAGAACTACCAGAAAGAACCTGGAATAATTTTTTCTTTCAACAAGATAAACACAGCATTATTTCGATTAAGGCAACTTTGAAAAATGGGGACTCAAAGACTGTAGAGATTTATGTTGATGAATCAGTAGAGAGTTTTTTAGAGGATACTTATCAGCAGGATAATGATGAGGAAACAGAAAAGATTATAGATCTTTTTGCAGGAAATGAGTCTATAGTGTCAGTTATGCATCTTAGAACAAGAGTGAATGATGAGGAGACCTTTGAAACATTAATTATTTCAAGTGCAAAAGGAGTAATAGCAAGAGATATTAAGGTGCCTGACGGCAAGCATTCCTCATTTATTCCTTCTTTCTTAAGAGTCTCTAGCAGAGACTTAACAAGGGAGTTTGATAAAGCTAGATTGAATGAGAGAGATGATGAAGTTTTAAAGGCTTTCCAGACCATTGATTCCTCTATTGTTGAGGTGCAAAGCTTTAGCATTGCTGAACCTACTCTTTATTTAAAAAAAGAGGGGGAAAGTAGACTACCTTTGTCTTTATTTGGTGATGCAATTAATCGAATTGCTGATATTATATTAAGACTCGTAAATAATGAGAATAGCATTTTGCTTATTGACGAAATAGAAAATGGTATTCACCACTCTAATCAATTTTACTTTTGGGATTTTATTTTTAAGCTGGCTAATAAATTGAATGTGCAAGTATTTGCAACAACACACAGTTTGGAAATGACTCAAGCTTTTATAAAAGCTGGATTAGAGCATCAAAATTTTGCTGCTCATTTTGAATTGATGCGACAAGCTAAGACAGGCAAGATAGTTGCGATAAGACGAGATGTAGAGACTTTAGATTATGGAATTAGTCACAGTAAAGAGGTGAGGGGTGGGTAGTAATATTTTAATAGTGGAAAGCAAAAATGACAAATTTTTCTTTCAGGCAGTCGTAGATCATTTGAATTGTAACATAGAAATTGCTCCTCCGATCCTTATTTCAGATGAGGATTATCGATCAATGGAGGGTTTGGATTCTAGTAAGCTGAAGCAAGCCTTTAAAGACTTGAAGGCTGACATACAAAAGGGTGAAATTGAACGTGTAGGCATTATTATCGATATTGACAACTATGCAATAAAAGATAGACTTGAATTGCTTAATGAGTGCATTCAAGAGGTTTTTCCAACTTCACCACCACTTGAGACAACCAATGAATTTATTGAATTAAATTTTGATAGTTTTGATATTCAACTAGCTTGCTACTTCAATAATATTGATGGACAAGGAGAACTTGAGACGCTTCTAAAAAAAATCAAGAACAAAGTTTCTATTTATGCTGATTGTTTGGAGAGTTGGCAAGCTTGCTTACAAAGTTACGATAAAAAAATTACGACTAAAGAATTCAATAAGTTTTGGGTGTCAATGTACCTTCGATTTGACACTTGCTCAGCCGTTGAAAAGCGTCAAGCTGAGCGGAAGTGTAGCATGAAAGGATTTGACTATGTGATGCAATATAAGCCAGAGATTTGGAACTTAGACCATCCCGACTTGAATAATTTGAAAAACTTTTTTAAGCTATTCTGCTAATTATCATATTTTATTTGAGCATATGATTAAGCAAAACCAACTCCAGCTTCACCTAGATCAACCAACCTTGAAGCCAAGCTTGATTAGCTTAACTGATTGAGAAAAAACCTTGAATCACTTGTAACTCAAGCGTTGCCATGATCTGCATCTGTTTCAGCACTCCTCGATCCGTTACAGATACAGTTTTATTCCCCTAATAGCCAGCTAAACACCCCTACTAGGAGCAGCAGCAGCAGCCAGGTAGGAGGGCTGAGGAAGTTCAGCAAGTCCAGGGGCACTAGAATCAAGGATTTAGCGATCAGGGTGCTGATGAACAGGACAAGGAGTAGAAC
>CAZGHV010000108.1:0-3807 GCA_964525705.1 uncultured Candidatus Saccharibacteria bacterium
GAACGGATGGGGCGATCGTCGAGGGCGTCCTAACCAGGTCATTACAGCGGACGGATAGGCGATCGCTCCCGGTGAGTGAAAGTTTGTTAACCGCCGCTGAACTCCAGGTCGTTAGGCGTTACTCTCTAAATCCAGTGCAAACAAAATCGCTCTTTTAATTTCCTGCATTGTCTCGTTAGACAACTCTCCAAGCTTGCGCTCAAGCCTGACCCGTGGAATAGAACCCAGACCTTAAACATTCACGGATAAATCTCGGTTTAAAAATTTTAGTTTTGGTAATTGGATCTCATACCGACTTTGCCGATTCTGAGTTGTTAACGGTACGTAGATAATCAATGCTCGTGGTGGATTTTTGTCATGGCGAGATACCACAAGTATTTGATGGCAAAGGACAGCCAGTGAGAGACATTGACTTTACCAGTCCAACTTATCCAAATGGTGCGCCCCGACCTGACCATCTTCCGCCGCCGCATCAGCATCGATGGTTGCCTAATCCTACAGGAGGCACTCCAAGTCGAAAGAACCAGAACCACTGTAAGGGAGGATTGAGCAATGAAAAGCAGTCTATGGGCAATTACATTAAGCCAAGCTTCTGAAGAACGCCTTGAAGATAGAGTTACTCTAATTGCAGATTATCTTGGAAAAACTTATAAAGATAGTCAATGGCAGATTTTAGAATTAGATGCGACAGGGAAATGGGGTGGGAGATTAACCTTGCAACTAAATGATGAAGAGAAACTGTACTTGTCCTCTCCCGATTTTTTAACTATGTTAACAGAAGATGGTCAGGTAATCGATTTAGAAGCAGCAATACTAGTTAATAATCAGCCTCTATTCAAGATCATTATTCAAGATGGCTCTTCAGTCGATGTGCTAGGTAAAGGGAACCTCTTACCAAGTGACATTTTAGGATCATATAAAATATCTGATCCCAAACTTTTTCTGTGGAATTAGCGTTATTTCTGGTTAATGAGAATTTCAAATAGTCGCAGCGACAGCAAGCTAACAAGTCGATGAAGCGGACGGTTGAGAGATCTTGGTGGGGTTGCAAAGGTTGCTTGCCGCTGCTTATCTTGGTCGTTAGCTAGCAATTCTGGGCACTCTTTCAGTAGAGCCGAACAACGCTCCTACTGATACCAAACTTTGAATTTATTTCTGGAGGACAAACTGATGAGCGGTTGGCAGCCTGCTGGTAATGGATTAGAAGCAAAGGTCACAAAGCGTGAACAACTGATGATCCGCGAAGCTGGCAAGTATCCGTCGAATGATGACTATCCCCATTTCATCGTAAGTTTCGACAGTCGAGGCAACATAGTTGATTATCACTCGTCTGATTCTCGTCATGGAAGCCGGTTTGGACAAAATGAAGTTGTAGCAACTGCCTTAGCTTTTCTACGTAGGAAAGGAATGCTCTAGTAGGCACGATGGGGGCTTTCCCCCCTTTGCATTGTCTCAGTCCATTCATACATTAGGGTAGGTCTTGCTGAAAAAAGTTGAAATCGCTTGTGGGATAGAGATTTCAGCCAATGCACTTAGATTTAGGAAAATGCTCTGAACCCTTGCAAAAAAAGGATCTTATACTTTTTCACTAGACCCTAATTAAGCTGATATGCCTAAATTTAGATAGCATAGAAGCAAGTCAACATGAGGCTGAACTATGACTCCAAAACTTGAAGCCGCGATCGCCGCCATCCAGCTGCTCTCACCCACAGAGCGCCAGCAGCTACTGCAAATTCTCACTCAAGACGAGTTAGCTGAAAATTACACAGCCGAACTTAAACTTCTCAGTGTACAGTTTTGGCAAGGCATCTCGCTCCAGCAGTTACGCATGACCCAAACCCCAATAACTGTTCATAATCTCAAAGATCTTGCTGCTGACTTTTGGCCTAAAGAAGACTCCATTGAAGATTTCCTCGCCTTCCTGCGACAGCAGCGCCAAGAGGTAATTTAGCCCAGAATCTATGAGTCTTTTCCTGATCGATACAGATATTGCCTCCTTTATCTTCAAAGGCAGCGACTATGCCGACCCCTACCTGCCAATTTTGAGCAATCAAGAACTGGCATTGTCATTTATGAGTGTTGCTGAGCTGTTTCAGTGGGCAATCTTGCGTCAGTGGGGTAACCGTCGCCTTTCGCAGTTAGAAAAATATTTGTCGAGTTATCTTGTTATTCCGGTCGATCAACCACTTTGCCGAGAATGGGCGCAGGTTCGCAGTGGTCGCCAGCGTGTAGGACAACCGATTTCCTCTCAAGACGCTTGGATTGCGGCAACAGCGTTACGCTATGACTTACCGTTAGGCACTCACAACAGCAAAGATTTTCTAGACATTCCTCATTTACGGCTTATTACTCCTTCGCCCTAATGCAGTATCTATGGCCGTTAGTGAACATCGGGTAATTTTTGATGCAGATAGCTAACAACCCGGTTGGAGCGGACTGGTAGGAGATCTTGGTGGTGAAGCAAAAGATACGGGCAAGCCGCTCAACCGGAACGTTAGGCTACTTAAGTTACCTGTGGGGCGTAGTTGAAGGCTATCTGTTGGAGTTGGAGATTGAGATACCGCAAGGCGATCGGTAGAACAGTGCTTTGTCATTCTTGGTGGATGCACGTCAAACTTCTCCAGCTTGTATTGGTAGCGATCCGCTATGATCTAGAGCATGGAGTTTGAGTGGGATGAGTCAAAAGCAGCGGCTAACCTGAAGAAGCACGGTGTCAGTTTTGACGAAGCTGAGACCGTCTTTGACAATGTGCTAGCAGTTATTTTTGATGATGAAGCTCATTCAGAGGGTGAGAGGCGAGAGATTATTATTGGGCACTCCCGGAACAATCGCTTGCTATTGATCTCTTTTACCGAACGTTCTAACGTCATTCGCATTATCAGTGCCCGTTTAGCTACTCGAAGAGAGCGTGAAGATTATGAGCAAAACGCCTTTTGAAGAGTCACATAGTCTAGATGATGAGCTTTTAGCTGAGTACCAATTTGATTACAAGAAGGCGAAACCCAATCGCTTTGCTGCTCGTGATGGGAAGCAACTGTTAAAAGTTGTGGTTTTAGATGAAGATGTCGCTCAAGTTTTCACAACGCCAGAGTCGGTCAATAAGGTGTTAAGGGCGTTAATTGAGTCGATGCCGCAAGCTACAACAGTGGTACAGCCTAACAACCCGGCTGGAGCGGACTGATCTAAGATCTTAGTGGTAATGCGAAAGCTACTTGCAGCCGCTCAGCCGGAACGTTAGACCTTTACTAGAGGTTACCAGTATGGCTCGGCAAATCACGTTTAGTCCGCCTGATATGGAGTACCGCCCACCGCATGTGCAGGGCGATAGGGAGTTCGACGGCAATGGACACGTTGGGGGATTTCCGTCAAACTACTCGTTCGTGGCCCTCTTCTTGTTGGACTAGTTCGTGCGTTCTTTCAGGAAACCAAGCCTGACTTTACCACGTTCGAGGGTAGCCAGGAGTTTGTCCTGCTGAACTGCGATGAACAGTTCCCAGGTGAGCGTATCGTCTCCGTGGACACACAGAACTTCGACTCCAAAAACGGTGTCGATCAGAGTCACGATGACGAGGTGATTATCGGTGGTGGTCCAGTAGATCAGTACCGCATTCGTGGAGACAGCGACGGTGGTATCTTCGGTGGTGACGACCTGCCGTAGGTTAATATCATCTTCAGAACTATCCAGTTGACCCTTGATCGTCAATAAGGCATCGTCTTGCTGCCTAACCAGCTTTTGCATTAGTACCAGTCCGCATGATCGCTCCTGGAAGTTCATGTTTGAGTGAGAGGATGTTTGGAAATTCGGCT
>CAZGHV010000109.1:0-3793 GCA_964525705.1 uncultured Candidatus Saccharibacteria bacterium
ATTGTTAAAATTTAAAATCTGTGTCGTCACTTACACATACTATTTTACAGTCCCTTTGTTTTCAGTTATTCCAGAAAAGGAATAAAGACTACCGCTTCATAATTAATTCATCCCCCCCTATTAACAGGGGGGATTTTCTTGTTTACTATGAAACAAGATCAAGTTACGTGATATTGGTTAGGATGAATAAGTTGTAGGGAAGCTCTACTTATGTTTCGTTAACTATAGGAAAAACCAAGAGAGGAGTTTGGCCCTGAGCCGTTGTTGCTACAATTCCTACAATGTCAGTAGGGAATAGTCTATTTGCCCCGCTTGTGACCTGTGAAATTGTATATGTGCCATTTGCTCTTGTTGCTTGCAAGTTTATTACAATACCTGCTGGACTGAGGTTTCCTGTCCCATAGTTTCCCAAGGCGTAAATATTGCCGTTAATTATAATAAATATCCCAGAAGTGTTGCTGAAACGAAAAAATTGCCCAGGTGGAACATTTGCCGTGGGTTTTTTTTCAGTGGGCAAAGTATAACTAGTTATCTGTAGAACCGTGACCTCGAATCTTTGCGTGATGTCATTTACTGCTGTTTCGGTAGTATTGTCCCACCCCAGAGTGGCAATCCCATCATTAATTACGTGTAGTAAATACCTACCAGCAGGTTGGCTAATATATATGAACCACTTCCTAGAACGTTCATCATAAAAAGGTACGTCTCTGTAAATATTAATTTTAGGTTTCTTCGGTGCTGCCACTATATCAGGTAAAATTTGGCAAAGTGCTAAGTTTAGAGTTTCTGGATTGAAGTCTATTTTGAGAGAAGGGGCATTTGGGTTTGTATACCCAGCAATAGTAAGCGCTGCTGGTGTGAGCCTGCCAGGCAGAGCTTCTGAGTAAGTTAATTCATCGCCTGTAAATTCTCCAAGGTAATCCAGACCCATTTCTGTCTTCTGGTACCATATCGAAATGAGTTTGTCGTCAGTACTTGGGCGAACTACCAGCACATAGGTCATGTTAGCTTCATCTCTGAATAGTATTTGTACTTGATACCCTTCATTGAAAAGGGGTATTAATTGCTCCGCACTGAGATTCTCAGTGAATATAGCTTGAAGCAGGGTCTGTAAGCTAGGATCTTCAGCTATGCATGCAGGGTTCACTTCTATATTTGGTGGTAGTGCATCAGGCGGCATATTGTAATTATAAATATGGTCACTATATACTAACATATGTTCGCCCTTGCTCAAAGCTACTTCTTCACGTATGCTGAGGTATGGTCAAATTGGCTATTGGAAGCTTGGTGCTGGTTATGGTGGTTTCTTTACTCAGTTTACGACCGGCTCCCATACTTGCTGCTCAGGTGTACAACGTTTCTACACCAAATAATGCTCCTTTCTATGGCGAATTTCTTGGCTTTGGTGCAGAGTGGGATCCTTTTCACTGGAATGCAAATAACCTCAATCGGGGCACAAATCAGCAGAGCTGGGATTTAATTACTAGTAGGATTGACGAATTGGATGTAAAGGTTGTGCGGATGATGATGCAACTCTACTGGCCGACTAGGGACCCAAATCTCAACACCTGGGACTGGAATAATCAGCAGATGCAGTCTGTTTACAAGTATCTGGATTTCGCTTGTGCTCAAGGTATGACGGTAATTCTCACTGACTGGGGTTGGGCAGTGCGCACAAATATTCCGGAACATTTGTATAACACGCCTACTGATGCCAGATATGCAAAAGGCGTAGCAGAGTACATCAAAGAGCTGGTTGATCGCCGGGGTTATAGTTGCATCAAGTATCTTATTTTGGGTAATGAGCCAGATAATGAGATATATAAAGATGCTGGTATGGATGCCTATGTCACGATGTATCGTAATGTTCACCAGGAATTGACAAACAATGGGATGCGGTCACGCATCAAGCTGACTGGGCCAGATATGGGTGGCGACTGGGACTTTATGAAGGCTGCTATTCCCAGAATGAAAGATATTCTGGACACCTATGATTTCCACCGTTATGCTTCCACAAATGAGACGAGCAATATGGGGCTGCCTGGAACCTGGGAGTCTTTATGGTCTCACTTAGATCTGTGGCGAGGAGAAGTAAATAGCAAAGATCCGGCTGGAGCAAACAAGCTTTTGCTACTCACAGAAATGGGAAACAGTGGCGGCGGTACAAATCAACACCCGCAGATTGATACTTTTGATTATGCTCTGCACATGGCAGATTATGGCACTACTACACTCACAACTAGAGTGAATGCAGGTATTGCCTGGACAATGCATGATATCTATTATTTTGATGGCGGTCAGTTTATGCAGTGGGGAATGTGGAAGTATCTAGATAACAATTGGCAGGTGCGACCGTGGGGACAGTCATTTGGATTACTCATCAAACACGCTCAGGCTGGGAGTACTCGGGCGCAAGTTAATGGTACTCCGCCTCAGACCCCGGCACTTAGCCAGCAGAGGGTGGCAGCTTTGCAGAGACCGGATGGGACCTGGGCTTTGTTCTTGGTGAATCGAAGCGCAGCTGCGGTGGATATGCAGATAAATTTGCCCACAGCTCCAGCAAACGGCTTTGATAAATATATATTTGATAGACAAACGAGTACCACATACCCAAATCAGCTCGTGCTGCCTCCAGTAGGTACTGTTGCCGGTGCTAAGCAGTTTAGTATTACTTTGCCAGGAGAAACTTTTGTTGTATTGGTGGAGCAGAATGGGGCGAATACTTGCCCAGCGGATGTCACGAAAGATGGCAAGGTGGATGCGGCAGACAGGGATTATTTACTGGCTAGGTTTTTTACCCTAGATATATCTGCAGACATATCTGGTGATAGTATTATTGATCTAGATGACTATGCTTTGCTAGCGAAGTCATATCTACAAAACTGTATATGATCATGAGCCGCCTGGTTACATTGGGTTTGGTCTTGTGTGTTTCCTTGTTCTCAGGATCGTTGCTTATGCCAATTGAGGCAACTGACAATTTGGAGATAACGATTATTGGTGCGGCGTTTGATGACCAGACTTACGAAGGTAGCCTGCGAGGTAAGGTTACTCGCTCCGATGTCCAGCTGGAAGTTATTCAGAACGGGATTGTGTTACCAGAGGTACGAGTGGCTGCTGCTAGTGGTGAATTTGTAATCTATACAGATTTTATTTCTGGAAAAAATGTATTTCAGATATCTGCCACTACAGAGGATGGACAGAAGGCAACAATTCTTCACGAAATCACACCTGGGGTTAACCCCGCAGAAATCCCCACAATCAATTCGGATCCATTGAGTTCAGGTGGTGCCTACTGGTGGTTGGGACCAGTTGTTGTTATTATTTTGATACTGATTACGCTGGGCACTTATCGGCTAGTATCCACGAAATATCGTTTGCGACTGAGGTGGGGCAGTTATGTACTCGGCAAGATTAATTCGCAGAGCTGATTGATAGAATAGTGTATTTTTTAATTGCGCAAAATATGTGGCCTGTGTATGCCTTACTTTCGGCCGTATTCGCTGCTATGGTGGCAATATTGGGGAAATTGGGACTCCAGGGAATGGATACTACTCTGGCTACTGGTTTACGCTCAATCGTTATGGCTGTATTCATGACCTTGGTAGTACTGGCTACTGGGAAATTACAGCCAGGTACAGTCCAGCAGGTGAAGCCTAGTGCCTGGGGATACATTTTGTTTGCAGGTATAGCAGGTGCCTTATCTTGGCTATTTTATTTTTTGGCTCTGAAGGAAGGAGATGCAACCAAAGTGGTAGCACTAGATAGACTGAGCATTGTGTTTGTGAGTATA
>CAZGHV010000110.1:0-3788 GCA_964525705.1 uncultured Candidatus Saccharibacteria bacterium
TATATATGGTGAAGTCCTGCGGATTCCAGAACTATTGGTGGAAAACGAAACAGGCAGGGTGGTGTGTACGGATGTACAGCGAAAAATGAGCAAGAGCTTGGGAAATGTAATCCATGTTTTTGCGGATGAACAGACTTTGCTCCGGCAGATAATGTCGGTCACCACAGATCCAAATCGGATTCACAAAAATGATCCAGGTGATCCTAGCAAGAATCCTTTGTTTGAATATATGAGTTTAATGGGACACCCTGAAGTAATGAAGTATTCCGACAGCTATAAAGATGGAAGCTTGGGGGATGTAGAGTTGAAAAAGAAGTTTAACGAGTACTTTCTTGATTACTTCAAAGCAGCTCGGGAAAGGCGCATTCAGCTAATGCAGCAGCAAGATGAGGTGCTGGAAATTATGCGTTCACAAGCGGAGAAAGCAAATGAGGTGGCAAATCGGGTGATAGCTCGTGTGCGGAGGGCTGTGGGACTGATTTCTATTTAGGCACTAACCTTCCCCATAAATTCAGCCACCAAGTTACTGTGTATGCACATAGTAATCCAGAGGTGATCACAGTGGCAATTATATATGCCCATGTGATTTTCGACTTACTGTGACGGAATATACCAGTAAACGCTGACTCTCGTAGATCTGGTCTATCTAGAATATCGATGAGAATGTAGTAGCCATCAAATTTGGCAAATGGCAGCAAATTGAACACGATAGATATAATGTTGTATAGCACAAAGTATTCTCCTATTGTTCTCCAATCAGGGGCGATCTCCCAAACCACCGCTAGGGCTGCCAAGCCAGCAATTGAAAGGTTAACAAGCACTCCTGCCAGTGAAATCAGTACCCGCTCTTGGCGTGGACGTGCCCAAAGTCCGCTTAAATCTAAATAGAGTGTGGGAACTCCCCAAATGAAGCGAATCCCAGCTTGAGGAATGGAAACTCCAAACCGTTTGCACATTAGCACATGACCTAGCTCATGAAGTAACGAGGAGATGATGCCTATTATTATGAATAGCAAGCTGTTGTCGATGATGGAAAATGTGCTCTCTGGGCGAAATGTGGTCAATGAGGTGGGGATATATAGTAATAATGCACCAATGCTCAAACCGACTATGGAGTAGATGACTAAGTTGTTGCCTAGAAACCATCCCAAATAGCGGTATACAGTTGAAGCCCACTTATCAAAGCCTACAAAGTTTATGCTAAGTTTGGGGCTTGTTTTATCCGTATTATTTGAATTGGCGAGCGTCAATATTCCTCTTTGTAGCCAACGGTTTACGACATGGATTACAAAATCATCTCCTACGGTTTGAAATCGGGTAAAGTATCTATCTGCGATGTCTGTTATAGACCTGGGAGTATAGAGGCTGGACCAAATAAATGCTTCTTTTTTCCCGATGAGTAAATGCGTTTTGCCTTGAGAGTTCTGAAGCATATATGGAAAGGTTCTTCCATCTTTGCTCACCAAGCTTTCTGCCAGGTTTTTGACTAGCTGGATGTTTGCGGCTCTTTGGACCTTAATCTTGCTGGTGGCTTTAAGTTTTGACCTGCTTTGATATACCTGTGACATGATATCCTTAAGCTAATGATATACTGTTCTTGGCGACATATGAAGAGCAATCCTTTAGGTCAAATTATGCACAGATGGTAACAAGTGACCTGGAAAATTTGTCAAGGTTACCGCCACAACTGTACTCGCTTTCTCAACTTATTCGTGGAATTCAGGAATTGGAGCTTCCTACTTGCATGCTTTGCTTGCAAGTAGATGTGATCAATAGTACGAAAATGCTATATGAGGAGGCAGAACAGAATGGCTCACAAGTGGGTATAGAGGAAAAGGTCTATTTGCTCCCCACAGTGCAAATGCTCTGGTATATAGAATATGTGAGATCTCAACTTATCGAACATAATCTCCAGGACGAGTTGATCCAGCCAGAGGTACATTTGGGTGATGGAATGCTAATTATTGGAACCCCTTTGGCCATAATTCTATTGACGAATTTGCTGTATATTGCAAATCAGAGGTTGAGACTTGTTCTGAGCAAGGAAGAATCTGATTTCCGCAGAGCCATTATAACTGATTCCAGGTCAGTAATAGAGTTTGTCCAAGAGCGCATCCCCAAGTTGCCAAGAGATATGCGTTTCGGTTTCTCCAGTAGTTGGACCTCAGAACTACAGGCAGGAATAATAAAAATATTGGGTAGATTGAATGAAGGTGCCCTTTCTCAAGAAATAACTTCTACATCAGAAGCTGTGCCACGGATAGATGTTGAGGTAAACATAGTTGAAGGCTGGACTGCGGTTGTGGCAAATAACCAGGAGCATAATGACTTTCATCTGAAAATGAGCCAGCTGGATGCTGCTATGTGTGCTATGGGTTTGGATGTATTTGTGAGCTATGATCCAGAGAAATGCCACTATTGGGTGCGGGTGTTACCTGGTAACTTTGCCGGTTCATTTCCACAGGCATTCAGGGAGTTACTGCAATTATTTAAAGCAATCGCTCAAGGGCTTCTGGTAGTGGTGCATCCTGGAATGATGGTTGAGGCTCGTGTGGCGGGAAATCATGTGGGATGGAATGCTTTTGCTGCGGCATTTTTACCACCCGCAATAAAAAAGTTGCTAGAAGTTGATCGAGCTGCTGAGGAATCTAATCCGGCAGTTTATGTGGCAGGTACCCCTCCACCTCCTGGATTGGCTTTTAAAGAAAAGGGCCTTTTATTGTGGGAAGTGGAAGGAGAGTTAACAGGGCAAGAAAGGTATCTTGGCAATGACCCTGAGGATTCTGTAATGTGCGTCATTTGCAATCCAGCACTGCTTGTCCACTCGGACCAAGTGCACGCAATAGTTGCTTCTGCTATGGAAAGTGATGGCAGTGTGAATCCAAATACCTGGTGGATGACAGAGCAAGTTTGGCGGCAATCTGCCCAGTCAGCCATAATCCCTTTAGCTTTGGAGCGTATCCATATTCGCCAACTATTTTCACAATTAAATCCGTCATACAAATATATGCTCTGTTTTCTGGGAATATTTGGAGACCAAACCAATGGCGGACTTGTGCAAAGAATAAACGGTGTTTTTGTTGGGCAGGGTTTAGAACCGGTAGAGTCGGACCGGCTCAGGAACATATTTGAAGACCCGACACTTCTTGGTGAGTTGGCTTCTCCAGCCTATCAATTTATGCGTGCTTTGTTGCTAGAGATGCATGAGCTAGCAAAAAATGATCGCTTGTTTGCAGAGATTGTTGTGAAGATGACACTGCTTTTATTGCGGAATGCGGGTAGAGGTAACAATGATCGTAAATTATTGGAAATGATTATTCCTGTATTGGTGGAGATTACTGATCTGAATTTACAAGAGCTTGTAGAGACCAACCTGCCTAAGCAGATATTGACGATTTGTCTCCACAAGTATCGTCTGGGGGTAGGTTTCACAGAATTTTTGGGAATCTACCAAAAGTTCAATTTCCATGAAGTAGTTGCAGATGGTTTATGGCTGATACTGGAAGCGTACTCGGCTATTTCTACAGGAAGGATGGATGAAATCAATGCAGATCTACTCCGTGCTGCGCTTGTTCAAGTACAAGCGGGTCCTTCTTTGGGGGTAACTGAGTTGATGCTGCGTAGTGAGGTCAAAGGCCGCTACTTTCCGGAAGATTCTGTTCCCCAGGTAAGAAACGAATATAATATTAGGGAAGCAATGGGTTGTTTGGAGAGATTATCTGCCCTGCGTAGTCAGTCTCCAGCTGAAGTTCATATTCAAGAGCTAAATGGCATTTATAACTTGGCAG
>CAZGHV010000111.1:0-3762 GCA_964525705.1 uncultured Candidatus Saccharibacteria bacterium
CCATGTAGCCAGTAATTACTGCACCAATTGGCTTCCCCTCTACCCCTAGCACAGGGGACACTGCTTGAATATGCACTTCTGGTGCCAATACGCCTTCCCTAGTAGTTATTGTCACCCGCGATTGTGCCTCTTTAAGTGCATACAGAACAAGAGGATCATCACTCAAACTTTGACCAACTGCAGATGCGTTATCCGTCTTAACTAAAATTTGTGCTCCAGCATCTACAAACGTGATTGCCTCCAAATTCACACTTTCCTGGGCATAAAGCAAACCAGTTTCATATAGCAACCTGTAATCGTTCCCATTCATGGCAGTTTTTATCTCTTGGCTCTGAGCCAGAACATTGCTCAAAGATATTGCATTGTCCTCCAGGGTTAATAAAGCTACATCAATGGAATTTACATTTTGTTGCATTTGTCTTAATGTGTCTTTTTCTGCAGTGGTAAACAAAAATACACTGTATAAAGAAGCTCCCAAAGTCGAAACTGTGACTGCTAGCGTAACAAAACTAATGAAAAGTTCCGGTTTTGCCCGGAAGCGAATATAAGTCCAACTCCACTTTGCGAATGATATTAAACTGATCAACATTAATAAATGCTGAAATAGCCAGGCAACTCCATAGCGCACGAATATGTCTTGGACAAGGATAATATCTGAGAAGTATGCGTATGCGCCACTCTGCAATAATGCAGCAAGGGCAAACGCAAAAATTCCAATCAATAACAGCTTGTACTCTTTCATCTTACCTTTGCTGTATCTCCTCCATAGCATGAAAGTAGCAATCATGCCCAACAAGAAATTTATAACAGGAGCCAACAGTAAAACTAAGGGTGAAATAGCAAATGACTCACTATGCTCTGCATTTTTGGGGAGCAAGTCCTCAAGCTTTGAGGGCAGGATACGTTCGTAACGCAAACCTACAATCAATAGCAACAGCCCGATAGCTGTGAATAACACTTGAGAGACCAAAATTATGGCGTGTGCATTTGCAAATACCTGCAATATACTGCCCAAAGCCATGAATCCAAAGGCAATAGATTTGATTCTATCGCTCTTACTACCATGTGCTCTATGTGCATCCCAATAGAGCCAGGACATCGATATAAACGTGAAACCTAGCAAAACATAAACTGTATATGCCAGGTTCTGGAACCAAAAGTCTAGCATTGTATTCGTTTATAAAAAATTAAATTATTGATTCTGTTCACTATCATTTTCCAGCAACAACAAGTTATCAACTTCTTTTTTTATTTCCTCTAGTGTCATATTGCCAGTCCGCACTTGCCGTAAAATTCCTTTTGGATCTATGAAATAGTACTGTGGTGCACTAATCACCTGCCAGTCATCATAGAAACTACTGTCTACGGGCTTGTATACAGGGAAAGTATATCTTCCACGCGTAATCACAGCTTTGTTTTCCTCTTCACCTTCTAGAAGTCCCACAGGTAGCATCTGGAAACCTTTCTCCTTGCTTTGCACAAAAAGCTCGGATAGGATAGACCACTGAGCAGACGAAGGTGTATCCCAGTCTGTCCAAGTTACAAGCACTGTAGGTTGATTGCTTGAAATAATCTGCTCATGAGTAAGGGTTTCATTGCCAGATTTAACTTGGAGATCGGGGATTGTTTGATCCAAAAGCCGACGGATACCTTCGTGTTGATCCTGAGAAATTGTAGAAACGCTTACTGCTTCTCCAAGGGCAGCAAACAAGTTAAACAAAGATGCTTTGCTGTAAATGCTAATTTGAGAGCTTACATAACTATACCTGTCAACTGCAAATTCTCTAGACGTAGTCGTATAGTAGCCTGGAGCAGAAACTTGAATGTAATACCTGCCAGGTTCAAGCACTAGTTGAGCTCCTTCTGAAGAGTCACCGTTCCAGCTTTCCCAGCGAGCTTCAGGGTTATCTCGGTAAAATACTTCTATCTTTGCATCGGGGACAGTCTCTCCTCGCTCATTGGTGATTAATAATCCGCCTATAACTTCTAGCGGATTTGTATAGCGAGCTACGGTGGTTCCATCCTGTTCTCTTGCCGTAACTAATAATTGATAAACACCTGGTTGATCCAACTTCAGATCTCCCTCCCATATCTCAGTTTTCCAATTGTATGCCAATGGGAATTCTAAACTTATATCACCTTTTTCTGCGGTGACAATTACTTCGACTGGTCCACCTGCAACCGCAATCGCCATAAACTGTGAAGCCCCCAAGATTGATTGCACTTCTCCTGTAATGCTCATCGGAGAAAGTACCCCATACTGATTAAATTGCGAAGAGCCAATCACTAGACCATTGCAATCTACAACCACAGTGGCAGGTTCAGATATTCCGATGTTTCCATTATTGTCCAGACTTCTCACTCTCAAATTATATTTTCCATCAGGGAGCATCGTAGTAGAAAACACACAGCTTGCAGTGCTACTTCCCAGACCAGAGACTGTCTGTACAGGTAACCAAGTCTGGCCATCATCTAGTGAATATTGAACTGCAGTCACTGCACCATCGCTATCCTGAATATTACAATTATTTATCAATATTTTTTTACTTTCACAAAGGTTCTCGTTACCACTCACTGCCATAGTAACTCTGGGCGGGAAATTGGGCTGAGCTACACTTGGTGCCGTCTGAACCAATGGGGCATTAATGAAGGTCTCCACGGGAGGATAAATAGGTACTCTCGGCTCATCAGGAGTTGAGATTCTGTTTGCACAATTTGGGACATCTGCACCTAGAGATACCTCCTGCAAATAATCATCTATACCTGCCTTCCAAGTGGCACTACTACCAATGTTTCTAGATATAGCAAAGGCCCTCTCATGCCTGCCCGGTAGTAAAACCTGCAGTGGCGAATCCAGCTGCTCCTCAGGCTCAATAATACTAAATGTGAGGGGTTGTTCAACCTGGTTATAATTTTCATACCCAAAGCGGATCACTTGCTTACCGCCTATTTCTTCAGTACATGACACAAACAAAGCAAAATTTGGATCTGGAATGACTGTGCGGAACACTTGTGTAGTATCGCTAGCGTCCTTTTCTATTCCGTCATTTGCGAGTACGGCCACATCAATCACGTTTGAATAGCCTTCAGGGATTTCCTCTGTAACTAAAGCCTGAACAGTGAACTGTAGAGTTTCCCCTGGTCCTATATCAAAACACCATTTTGCTAAATTATCGCCTATGACTATTCCTCCAGGAGAAAGAGTATCGTTTAATTGCAGCAAATATTCCGGGATAGTATTTACTACACAAACTTCTGTGGCTCTGCCTGTACCAGAATTTGTAACCGTAATTACGTATGTGAGGATGTCACCAGGCACGGCAAGGTTTGTGTTATCTGTGACAGAAATGTTTAGTTCTGGAGCGTTAATTACAACGTCCACAGGATTGGAATATGTAGGTTCATTGGTAGCATTGTCTACAATTGCAGTATTGGTATGTAACCCAGGAGTGAGAGGATTATCACGCACCTTAACAGTAAAACTAACTGTCCGCTCACCTTTGCAACCCAAATCTCCCAAATACCAAGTGAGGATTGTACCATTCAGTACCCCATTGTCGCTTGCAGAAACAAACTCAGCGTCATCTAGAATATATGCCAGATCTTCTGTAATTACCGTATTGGTAGATACACCTTGAAATGACTTTGCCAAATTTGCATATAACTCTTTCAGCTGACTTGAATCTGGGGCATAGTGATAATCGCCGTCGGAGGCAATTCTTTACATAGTTATAGTATCTGCGTGACTTCCCAAAGCTATAG
>CAZGHV010000112.1:0-3758 GCA_964525705.1 uncultured Candidatus Saccharibacteria bacterium
TCTTTTAGCTTCAAATTAGCCTCGTTTATGCCTGCAAATCTTTGGGACAGGTCTTTGTATTCCAAATTAAAGTGCTTTACCTTTCCCAGTCTGTATCCTACAGAAGTTACCACGGCTTTCGCTTTCAATTCGTTCTTGAAAATACTGGAGCGATAACCAAAATCACATTTCGAATTTGCTAGGCGAATTGGTTCTCCGGATTCTAAATCAACGTAATTGACGTAATCCAGAACATCTTTCACCTCTGTATTGTACGCTCCTATATTTTGAATCGGGGATGCTCCCACGCTGCCGGGAATAAACGCTAAATTTTCAATCCCGTAATACTCATGTTCTACGCAGAACTGTACAAATCGATGCCATTCCTCACCAGCTCCCACTTCTAGTAATACCGATTCTGCATCCTCGGAAACGATATTGATTCCCGTCAAAGAATTCTTCACTATCAATCCTGGAAAGTCACTTAAGAATAAGGTGTTGCTACCTTCACCGATAACTATTTTGCGATCGGAAGTGAACTGGCGGATACTTTCAATATCAGCTGCATTATGTAGGTCTATGAAGTACCTGGCAGAAACATCTACCCCAAAGCTGTTATGTTTCTTTAGGGAGAAGTGCTCATGAACCTGTATCATCAGCGGTTATTGGTTGATAAGATTTATAGTCCATTAGTGTTTCTTAAGTAGCTCTTTTCTTAAAAAATCGTCCAGGTTTCCGGCAGACATACATAGATATGTGGTCTTCTCAGAGTGCTCAGATTTAATCTCGCTAAGCAATTCAGACGGTGAAATTAGTTTCTTGTGCTTGTGATCTATAACAGAAAGCAACTCCTGAGAATTTGTAATATTTGTGTCCAAGTCTCTAGATGCGTAGATAGGGAGTACCCAAACTTCATCTGCAGCATCAAATATGCCTTTGTAATCAGGTAAAAGTGTTTTCACGCGGATGAATTGGTGTGGCTCAAAAACAGCAATGGTTTTGTTCCCAAGGCTTTTTGCTGCTTCTACCGTAACCTTTACTGCAGTAGGATGATGAGCGTAGTCGGAAATGACTTGGACAAAATTGTTTTGGAATAAAGTTTCAAATCTTCTTTCTGTGCCGGAATATGATTCGATAGCCTGCACAAGCTCGTTCGCATCCAATCCCAGTTCGTGCAATAGGGCAAAGGCACCAGTGATATTCTGGACATTGTGCTTACCAAGTAATAGAGGGTGTACAACGACTGAGGCATCTGTGAAGTTGATGCGAAAACTTTTTTGCTCAGGATTTAAATCCTGAATACAGTAATCACATGCTGTGCAGTGCCCAAAAGTCTTTACTTTTGCAGAAGTGCCAACAGCAGCATGCATTGCCTTTTCGTTGTCTGCGTTTACAACTAGGAGATCGGATACATTTTGATGTGTAAACGAGTAGAATGATGCGAGGTATTCCTCCTCAGATTTAAAGTAATCTGGGTGATCATAGTCAATGTTGTTTAGAATCGCCGTATTTAACTTAACGCCATGATATGCATTGGCAAATTCATCTGCCTCCCACACGAAGTATTCTCCTGCTCCGACGCCGGCATTTTCACCGGTGGTGCTTACTATTCCACCTACCAAATAGGTAGGATCCAGATTCATCTTTATCAAAATATGAGCGATTAACCCACTAGTGGTTGTTTTGCCGTGGGTTCCAGCTACCCCAATAGAGTAGTATCTAGAAGCAAATTCTGCAATTAAGTACTCCCGGGAATATACAGGGATTCCGAGGGATTCTGCCTGTTTGATCTCTACTCCAGCTGGAGTGTCATGTGTAGCGGCTGAAGTACGTATTACAAAGTCTATATCGCTGGTAACTGCATCTGCTGAGTGCCCAATATTGACCTTGATCCCCTTGGCTTCCATTTTGGTAGTCGTCAGACTGGAACTCATATTGCTACCGCTCACATCATATCCCATCTGTTTGGCCATACTAGCCAAAGCAGATATTCCTGCGCCTCCGATGCCTATAAAGTGAACTTTTTTCATAATTTAATTTATAACTTCAATTTCTGCTCCCAAGCTTTTTAAGTTCTCAACGAAATTGGGGTGCGCACGGAATACTGTATCAATATTTTTCAAGATAGACTCTCCTTCTGCAGCCAATGCTGCCATCATCATTGCAACTGCTGCCCGGATAATATATGGGCATTCCAACTGTGCTCCTCGCAGGTGAGTAGGGCCAATAATCAAGACTCTGTGGGGGTCGCACACTTCTACCTTGGCACCTAGTTTGCTTAGTTCAGGCACCCAGAACAGTCCGCCCTCATAGATTTTGTTCCAGAATTTTGTAACCCCTTTGGTCTTTAAAGACAATGCAACCATTAAAGGAAGTAGATCTGTGGGGAAATACGGCCAGGGGGCGGCTTCTATCTTGCTAATCATGTTTTCGGTGAATCCATCTGATTGCTCAAAACTCTGATCCTCTTCCACAATTGCGGTGTTTCCTTCATATCGAACAGTTACTCCCAGCTTATGAAACATATCAACTATCAGCTTGAAATGCTCTGGCAGTGCATCTTCAACCTCAACCTTACCGCCGGTCATTGCTCCAAGTGCGAGAAATGTAGTTATTTCATGATGATCTGAATATATTTTGCTTTCACATCCATGAAGAGTATCTACACCATCGATCTCCAATCTGTTACTGCCGATCCCAGAGATCTGTGCCCCCATTTTATTCAGCATCTCGCACAAATTCTGTACATGAGGTTCTCCTGCTGCGTTATAAATAGTGGTGTGACCATCGGCTAGTACCGCTGCCATAATTGCGTTCTCTGTTCCAGTGACACTTGCATACTCTGGCCAGAGCAGATTTCCTTTAAAACGGCCCTCAATGCCAGCCACCATATGCCCATTTTCTTTTTTGTATGTCATTCCGAGATCTTGAAACATGGATATATGTGGGTCAATATCTCGGATCCCCAAGGTGCAACCTCCCACCTTAAGGTCAACATCTAAATGTTTGAACCTGCTTAGAATTGGTGCAAACAGAAGTATACTTGCTCTCATACCGACAGGCAGCTTACCGGCAAACTTATCCATATTTATTTCGGAATTATCGATGCGGATCCATTTCTCCTCCTTATTCCAGTCTACGTGGGAGTTCAAATCCCGAAATATATCGAGCATCTTATTTACGTCTGTAATGTCGGGGATATTGTGGAGCACAACCGGCTCAGATGTCAGTAACGTGGCGCACAGCATAGGAAGCACAGCATTTTTATTCCCAGAGGGAACAATTCGCCCATGAAGCTTATTCCCCCCGATTATTTTTACATCGCTCATATTGAGATAATAAATGTGTCTCTAGTCTAACGTGAAAAGAAAAAAGTTGTCACAAAAATCGGTAAGTATTGGCAATTCGCAAATAAATATTTATGATGTGATCGCTGCTTGTATTAAGCGTTCATCTATACATGGAAGATTTAACAGCAAAATACAAAGATAAAAACATCCTCGTCTGGGGATTGGGGATCTCTGGGGGTGGGGTAGGAGTGGCAGAATTTTTTGCCAAACTAGGGGCAAATGTGAAAGTGACCGATTTGAAACCAAAGTCGGAGCTCGAGGACTCTCTGCAGCAATTACAGGACTTTGGCAATATTAGCTATACACTAGGAGAGCATAAAGAGTCAGATTTCCTTTGGGCAGACGTGGTTATTAGGAACCCTGCCATTCCCCCTCATGCACCATTATTAAAATTTTGTAGGGACAAAAATATTGCCGTAGAGATGGAGC
>CAZGHV010000113.1:0-1378 GCA_964525705.1 uncultured Candidatus Saccharibacteria bacterium
CCCTCTCCTCCGTTTATCTTTCCTAACGCCTAAATCATCTAAATACCAGGTATTCTCAGGAGTCGAATCGAAAGTTCTTTTGAAATACTCATGGCAATTGTGAGAAATATTTTTATTGAAATCAACTATTTCAAAATCAAGCCAATTCTCATTCAGCGGAACAGCCATACAAAAAGCGATGAGTTCTCGCTCCAAGTAAGAAAAGAGAACAAGCGAGTTCTTGATTTCACTTTCAAAATAAGAATAAAACATTGAAATAACATCATCACTACTGAAATATTCTTCATAGGGCTGATCTGCAAAGATATCCTGATAGAGTTTGATTAATCCACATGAGAATGCTTCATCTAGATCCTGCAAGCTGTTTGCCCGAACTATTGCATAACTTGTCTCTTCTTCCATTGATTAACCTCTAATCTGCTAACAAGTAACAGAGATAAAAGTGATTTTCTGGATCAGTCCAAAACTTACTTAGCTTGAACCCAGTTCTCTCTGACAAATCTTTAATCTCTTGCAGACTAAATTTATATGAATTCTCCGTGTGAATACTTTCTCCCTCTGAAAATCTAAATGGTTGATCTGAAATAGTTACAGCTTGCTCCACTAAGCTGACCAAATGCATCTCAATTCTACTTTTGGAGAGATTGAAAAAAGAGTAATGGGCAAACGTGTTTGCCTCAAAATCAGCTTCTAATTCTCTGTTTATACGAGCTAGAAGATTCATATTAAATGCAGCAGTTACACCCTTTGAATCGTTATAAGCTGCATGAAGGATTTGCGGATCTTTTTTCATGTCAAACCCAATTAGCATTCCTCCGCCTGAACCTACAATCGCTGCCGATCGCTTCAAAAGTTGTACTGCTTGCTCTGGTTCTAAGTTGCCTATGGTAGTACCAGGGAAGAAGATAACTTTCTTGTTAAGAGAGGAGTGATCATAATCAGGAAGTAGCATTTCTGTCGTATAGTCAGCACAAACTGCTAGTACTTCTAGATCTGGATACTTATCTGCAATCGTCTTGGATGCAGATAGCATATGCTCTCTTGAAATATCAATTGGCATATAAGCCAAAGGTTTCATCAGTGAATCCAGAAGGAGACAAATTTTTTGACTACTTCCACTGCCGTACTCGATGACGAGAGAGTTTTCTCCAATTAGATCAGCAATATCCGAGCAATGTTGCTGCAAGATGCCAAATTCAGTTCGCGTCGGGTAGTACTCTTTTAACTCACAGATTTGATCAAAAATCTTGGAGCCATAGTCATCATAGAAAAATTTTGGCGGAATTTGTTTCTGTTGCTTGCTTAAACCTGCCAAGACCTCATCTCGAAAATTGCTGATCTTGGGTTGCAAGTCATAGAAGCTGAAATTATTCATGAC
>CAZGHV010000113.1:1388-3697 GCA_964525705.1 uncultured Candidatus Saccharibacteria bacterium
ATGACTGCTCCTTAGCAATGTTTGTATAGTCGAAACTAGATTTTCAGATTGAACGCTTTGTTGTTCTCCATCTGCCATGTTTCGGATTAGAGCAGTATTGTTCTCGAATTCTTCTTGCCCAATAATCACAACAAATGGAATACCTTTTTTGTTGGCATACTTCATCTGTGCCGCAAGTTTTTTGTCTTCCAGATACACCTCGGTATTGATGCCAGCATTCCGTAAAAGTCCACCAATTCTCAGATAGTCTTGCTGTCTATCCGTTTCGAGAGACATGACTAGAACTGATGCAACAGTTGGTTTTGATGGTTGAATCATTCCAAGTTCAAAAAGTTTAGGTAGCAGCCTCGTTAAACCAATTGAAATACCTACGCCTGGATACTTTTTGCCAGCAAAATTAGCCGCCAGATTGTCATATCTGCCGCCACTACATATGCTGCCAATGCCCGCATGACCAGTGAGCCGCGTCTCGTATATTGTGCCAGTGTAGTAATCTAAAACACGCACCATTGAAAGATCGATACCGTAGTAGTCACTTGGAACTCCCAAGTTGCCGATACCTTCAAGGACTGTGGTGAGTTCGTTCAAGCCAGTTTCAAATTCTCCTTCAATATTCAAGGATTTGAGGTAGCCTATCAATTCATCGCTAGAGGCTTTCTTTGAGAAGAACTCTAGGATGGACTCGATAGCAGCAGAATTTAAACCAGAATTGGTTAAATCTTCGGTGACTTGAGTAACTCCAACTTTTTCCAAAGCATCAACAATACCAATAACAGTTGACACCTCTGCTTCGTCAACACCAACATGAGTCAAGAAGCCTTGCAGGATTTTTCTATTGTTGATCCTGATCTGAAAATGCCCAATGTTCAACTCCTTAAATATCTGGTAGATAATAAAGGGCATTTCGGCATCATTTAACAGGGATAGTTCTTCCTCCCCAATAACATCAATGTCACATTGATAAAACTGTCTGTAGCGACCTGCTTGAGCGCGTTCACCACGCCACACGGGTTGAATTTGATAGCGTCGAAATGGAAACGCAAGATCGTTAGCGTGTTCTGCCACGTACCGAGCAAGGGGAACGGTGAGATCAAAGTGAAGGGCTAAATCCGTAGCGTCATCTCCTTCTTCGGCTTTTAGTCTGCGTAATCCATACACTTCCTTGCTAATGTTGCCTTTGGCAGTCGATAAGGTTTCAATGCGCTCAACTGCTGGTGTTTCGATAGGTACAGCACCAGCCCGTTCAAATCCTTTCTTGATGACATCAATCACTTGATTGAATGTGATCTGTTCTCCAGGCAAAAATTCAGGAAATCCAGAAATAGCCATTAGTTCGATTCTCCATTGCTTTGCTATATTGGTTGAATTCTTGGATCAAAGTAGTCATCTAAAGCCAGCTTTTCGATGAGAAACTGGGATGCTTCTCGACCTGTATATATACGATTCATTGGCATACATACATTTCTCACATGGGGTTTAGCCCACAGATGTGGAAGTTGTTCTGCTGTGCCACCTGTCCCGTAGATAGCAACAATATATTTGGGCATTTCATTATTTTTGATTAGCGATTCATTGATTTTTTGGATGTGAGCGCACTCTGTTAACGTCCCTGCGCTACCACCAATCACAATCATTCCGTCAATGAGAGATGTCCAAGTAGCACCTTCATCCCCCCATCTGGCTTCTCCGATCATGGGATCTACGCAAATCGACAAATCTAATAGAGATGACCCTAAAGCGTATTTCTTCCCTTTACGTGGAAATACACCAATGGTTTTGAACCCATATTCCTTTGCTTTTTGGGTTGCTAATTCTGGGATACCGCCTTCAGTACCTCCCGTTAAGATGGCAACCCTATATCCTCGCAATAGCTTGAGTGCGTCGGATATCAATCGTTCATGAAATGTATTGCGAAAGGCTATGTATTTTAACTGCAAGTCGTCATCTTCTGGGACTCCTTGCAATCTATCGTCAGCACCACCAGAGAAGCCGATGACCTTGTGAATACCATGCGACTGCATGAAGGATGCGACTTGTGATGCATAGTTCTCCCTTCCGAGGATCTCAATTAGCATTGGGAACCCTCGTAGGAAAAATCGTAGTATTCGTTACAAAACTAAATTGTCGCCAAGTTCGTTGGAGCTTTGCCATTAAACCTCACCGTTAGCTTGAGCAGCATAACGGCCTGGAGTTCAGCGGCGGCAGATCAACTCTAGCTCACCTGGAGCGATCGCCCTTCCGTCCGCTGCAATGACCTGGTTAGGCCACACACTGCGATCGCTTTTTCGCCTTGGTTGCTAGCGATCGCT
>CAZGHV010000114.1:0-3689 GCA_964525705.1 uncultured Candidatus Saccharibacteria bacterium
GCCTGATTTTGAAGCCGACGATTTTCTGTAATGTTGTCATGCAAATACGAAAGATAAGCAGTGCCAGTAATAATGTACTTCAAAAATGGTAGTTCAAGATCAGTTGTATGTTCTTGAAGTAGTTTGTCAAGAAGTGCTTTCTGCTGCGTGGCAACAGTCTCGACCTCTTGCCAAAAGCCTCCTTGAAGGACAGTACAAAGAATAATGGAAATACCAGCATATTTAAGGCGTGTACTCTCGCACAGAGCATAGTATTTTTTGGCCGTTTCAATTGCTTCATTAAAGCGATAGAGACGAATATAAAAACGTGGTAAATGCTGCAATATATATGGATTATTAGGTGTTAATTCTAAACACCGTTCAGCCAGTCGAGCGGCAACATTGTATTTCCCCATGCGATAACCCACTTTAAGGGCAGCACTCATCACAATCTCAATAAAATCAGCAGGAACTATAAGCTTGGATGAGGCTGCCACAAAGCCCACAACTTCTTGAGATGGAGACTCCAGAAGTTGTATAAGAACCTTTAGTAGTAACTCTTGTTGTGCTTTGTCTAAATTATCTAAGGTAAGCCGACTTAAATGTTCTACAACTTGCCATTCTTCTAAAAGTTCTGAAGTAAAACTTCCTATATTAATAGACAAAAGAATTAGATGAAGTAAATTATTGATATTGGTTGGCACTAACTCCCGAAGGTGTTGACGAATTAACCAACCAATTTCTAGTTGGTCAGCTTGAGTCTGTCGCTGAGCTTCTTGATCGAGGACTTGTGCAAGTTCTTGTGTCCAGACTTCCACTTCCTCTAGACTTCCTTGAGCTAGAGCATAGAGCCAAGTCGCCTGAGCAGTATCTTCATCTCGCTGCAGTAGGTAGGCTAAACCTAAATACCAGTAATGAGAAATGACTTCAGGTTCTTTTTCTACTGCTTGTTCATAGAAAAAGACTATTTCGCCAGGTGATTTGCCTTCAAAAAATGGGTACATCTACAGTGAGAATCCAATCAATCAACTTCGGGTAAACGAACTTCTACAATTTTGGCAGAGCCTTTAGTGGTGATTGAAACTTCACCTCCAAGGGCTTGAATGCGCTGAATTGCCAGTTCCTGTGTACGGGAATCACTAGCACTGCTCAGAATCATACTCCAAGCACTAACCTGTGCCCGTTTACTTGCCGGGTTTTTAGCAATAAAATTAGCTGTTCGCAATGCGGAGACGGCAAATCGCTTGGCTTCAGGGGTATCATATAGTCTTGCCCACTTCGATGCCATTTCGTAGGACTTGCGTGCGGCAGCATTGTTACCTAAGAATAACAGTTCATCTATGGCTTTGTAGATCCACAGAAAAAATGCATTCGATGCAGTTTGAGGTGAAATGGACTGCAAACCCTTCTCCAAAATGGCGACAGAGAGATCTGGTCGTCCTGCGAATAATGAGGTGGCTGAGGAACAGTAAAGGTAAGCTGAGATAAAACGCGGATCGCGATCAACAATAAGTTCAAAGTATTGAGGATTTAAGGAATAGCCGGTAACTTTACGAGCTGGACTATCACCAAAATATTGTAAAAATTGTAGAAAAGACCAATTGGCAATTAGATTATCAAAACCCAAGGTTGGCAATTGCCTTAAAAACTCCAAGCTAATTTGACTTTGCTTTTCATCTATAAAATAATCAGAAGGGTTTTTCTGGCCATGGCTTAACTGTTGTAATCTTGGTTTTTGTATGAGTACTAAACTTGAAATACAAATTAGGCTGAGAAGTATACCGCTAGCAATTTTAGGAAAAACCATTCCTTGAAGATACTCCAATCTATAATCTTAAAAGCTTATACCCTAAAGCCTTCTCAAGACTATTCAATTTCAACACTATTAGTATCACAAGAAAACGTAGCCTCGACAACATCAGCAGTACCACCGCTAGCTGCAACATTTCTGCTTTCACAAATGATTTGATTAAATGTATAACTGTTTGGTTGAGTGGCAGCAGCAGCATAGTTTTTCAGGTCTTCATCATAAGCTGCTCTCGCTGTAGCCGTTTGTTCTACATAAGTATCTGTAACAGGAGAAACTGCAGTATAGTCATAAAACTTGTCTGGCAAATCAACATCTAGAAATAGCAGGTCATTAGCAAATGTGAATTGCTCATAACGGTAAGCTTGTTGAGCGCGATTGATTGCACCCAGAACAGATTTTGCTTCACTTCCCCTGGCTTTACCCGCCTGATTAAGGTAGCTGGGAAGGGCGATCGCAGCTAGAATCCCAATAATGATAATGACAACTAATAGCTCAATTAGAGTGAATCCTTTCTCCTCACGCAAGCGAGAAAGGTAACTTTTCCATAAAGCAAGGGAGAAAGTCATTATTTCAAATATCTCCAGTGTTAAAATTCTGGTAATGTCAGCCAAACAAAATTCTTATTTGGCTGACATTGTGAGACTAGAAAAGCCAAGTAGAAATTACTACACGAGAGCTTTACTGGACAATTCTGTAGTCGGTAGGACAGGTGTCAATGGCATTAGGTGCGGTGGCTTCAACGTTGGGGGTGGCAGTATCGCTAATGGGGTCAACACTTTCACAAATAAGTTGTCTGAAGGTTTGTGAGTCGGTTTGTTCAGCAGCACCACTGTAACCTTTCAAATCAGCTTGTGTTGTTGTCGTGTTGGTGGAAACGAAAGAATCGCCTGCTACCTCAACCTCATAGGTGTAGAACTTAGGGGTGATATCTGCATCTAAGAGCGAAATTTGAGTAGCAAAGGTGTTTTGCTCATAGCGGTAAGCTTGCTGAGAGCGGTTAATAGTACCAAGGGCAGACTTGGCTTCAGAACCACGGGCTTTACCAATCTGGTTCAGGAAGCTGGGCAGAGCAATAGCAGCCAGCACACCGACGATGATGATCACCACCAGCAGTTCGATCAGGGTAAAGCCCTTTTCTTTATTTTTCTTGGTGAGGTGAAACAGGTATTTCGCTTTGAGTTCAGTCTTCATGAGAGAGATTTCTCCTTAAGGAATAGTAACGATTACTGGGAACCTCCGACTATACTTTACCCACAATCATAAGCTTTCATATCATCCTGATTTAAAGTTTTTGACGTAGACTAAGTGTGCAAATAGGAGATCTCCTGGAGAGAAGATTCCTGGTTTTTCTTGAGCATGAAAGCGTCTGAGGGTAAAAACGATGAGCATCATTGATCAGGCTGTTGCCCGACCCTTGATTTCTCTATGCATGATCGTCCGTAACGAGGCCCAGCAACTGCACCGCTGTCTGGCCAGCGCTCAACCCTATGTCGATGAGGTGGTTGTGGTTGATACAGGTTCCGAGGATAGCACACCGGAACTGGCCCGTGAGTATGGGGCTCAGGTCAGCTCATTCGAGTGGTGCGATGACTTCGCTGCTGCCCGCAACTGCTCCCTGGAACTAGCTTCGGGGGTCTGGATTTTGATTCTGGATGCCGATGAGGAACTGGTCGTTGAGGCTCCTGATTTCCGGCAGCAGTTGGCGGTTCACTCAGAGGTGCTGGCTTACACCATGCCCCGGATTGACCTCTATGAAGTCGATGAAGTCATCGGAGGCACACACCTGCGGTTGTTTCGCAATCTACCAGGGATGCGTTACGTGGGCCGCTACCACGAGCAGTTGCAGTATGGTGAGCCCGGTCATCTACGGGCCAAACCCCTGGTAGGGGTGCAGATTTTG
>CAZGHV010000115.1:0-3658 GCA_964525705.1 uncultured Candidatus Saccharibacteria bacterium
ATGTAGCATGCACACGACCGGTCTCTGAATTTATCAATTGAGGCAGAGGCCGCAAATACGTGGACAGCAATTTTGATAGCTCCCTGAACTCAAGTATTTTTTCTACCACAGGATCAACGCCAACAAGTTCCCGCAGTGTACGCTCATCTGTAGAATATGCTCCACTCTTCGTTTTACGTTTGTGCGGAAGAGCCTTCTCGGCAAACAGTACCTCTCCCACTTGTTTAGGCGAACCAATGTTAAATTCATGACCCACATCTGAGTAGATAGCAGCAGATATGTTAGCTAATTTATCTTCCAAATACTGGGTTGCAGTTCCCATTGCCTTCCCATCAAGGGGAATCCCTGTCCGCTCCATATTCAATATTATCGGTATCAAATCCATCTCCAACTGCACCAAACGTTGTAACGATTCGTCTGCAGCAGATGCACTGGACTGCCTTTCCCACACAGTCCCCATGGCCTTAAGGGCATCCAGCGGTTGACGAATGTTAGCTAATTTGTAATAATCAAAAGTTCCAGCTAGATCTTGCTTGCTCCGCCCTCCAGAATGAAGGTATGTGGCAATGCCCAGGTCATGTACCTTTGCATGGGGGGTGCACTCCAAATTATAAAAAGCTTGAAGCAGAGATTTCATTTCCAAACCAACCCAGCGAACAATGCCCATCTGTTCACAGAATTTTGATAGTAACACCAAAGGCACATTCCAGCAGTCAACGCCATCGTAAAAAGTTAGCCAACTTATCTCATTGTCCAAAGGAGGCTTTCCGTTTAAGCCTGCAAGCAAATATATCTCTTTGGTGCCAGCGGCAGGAACCGAGCCATTCCAGTCGGGGAAACTAGCGTCTGGGGTCAGGCTCAACTGCTGAGGGCTACTTACCACGGGCTGACCATACTCTTGGACAAGTTTATCCAATGAGCCCATGAGAGATCGGAATTCCATAACAGAGAACAGCTGCTTGACGACGACAGCATCAAAACCCCCAAACTTCGCTTGCGCCTCAAAATCAAAGTGTACCGGCACATCCGTTATTATCTTTGCTAGCTTCTGGGAAGTTGCAGCCTGCTCATAGTTTTCTTGAAGTTTCTTGGCATACCGGGCTGGCAATTCATCTAGCCGGTCATATATTGCCTCCAGACTACCAAACTCTTGCAACAAAGCCACCGCCCCTTTATCACCTATGCCAGATACACCTGGGATATTGTCTGCGGTATCGCCACATAGCGACTTAAAATCTACAATTTTTTCTGGTGGCAGACCCATTTTGGCAATTACAGCGTCTTTGTCAAACAACTTTGATTGCGAAAAAGGGTTACCAGCCAAATAGACAAAAGTATCCTCATCCACAAGTTGAAACAAATCCCGGTCACCTGTAACAATAATTGTTTGTGCCCAGTTCCCGGAATGCCGCGAGTCTATAGTTCCGATAAGATCATCCGCTTCATACCCAGCTACCCGCAACTGCGGGATCTCAAAAGCAGTTAGCACTTCCTCAATCAGCGGTATTTGAGTCAACATATCGTTGTCTGGGGACTGTCTGTTTGCCTTGTAAAGCGAATAAATATCATGCCGCACGGTATCCCCAGCAGCATCAAACAAGGCGACCACATGACTAGGACGAAATTTAATTAGTACATCCATCATCAATTTGGTGAAACCATAAACTGCATTTACAACATTGCCATCTGCAGTACGCAGATCGGGAGGAAATGCGTGAAACGCCCTGTGAATAAGAGCATGAGAATCTATGAGTAGCAAGGTGCTTTCTCTCTTGGGAGTATGTGACATGAACTATTATAGCCTGCAAGAAGTATGTGGACAAACCGTGCACGAAGAGAACAATAAAAAGCCACAAGAAAACTTGCTGTATTGTAATCACATTGACTTCCAGAAACACAGTAAGTATAATACATCAGATATTTATCTTTGATTTACAATACATATGAACATCGAAAGAAATGGCTCTGAAGCTGGTCACAAAGAGAAGGGTGAAGAAGCACCGTGGAAAGAAATAATTACATTAAACATAGATATACTTGATCTCTTGGAGAAGATGATACCCGCATTGAAAGAAGGGGCGGAGGGATTACCTAACATAGCTGTAGCTGCAGCTTTAGATGACAATATGGTTGACACAGTTCCTGGAAGTAGTGACTTGCTTAATTTACATAGTGGCTTATTAAAGAACATATTCGACCTGTTACAAAAAGCAGAACAAATAAGCCCAGAAGATTACATGGCCCTACAAGAAGCTCTAAAATCACGAGCTACAGTAGCAGCTTTTCCCTTTGCTATTATGAAGCTACTTAGGATAAGATTTGGTAGTGTTGCATCTATGTTAGATGGTAAACCTAAATCACCCAATTGGCGCAATCTTTTTGGTATAGGTAGAGGAAAAAGAGTTGACATGATAGACCAGATAACTAGACCTGTCATGGAGAATTTTCTCTATGGTTACTTGAAAATGCTTAATGCAGCAAAAGCAGCCGGGATTGATATTTTGTTGATACCCGGTGGGCTGGGAAGTAATTCTGTGGGAAGTCAGTTCTGCTCAGAAGAAGATCCTATTCTCCAAGAACAAATACTACAAAATATAGCGAGAGCAGCTCTAGCTAAAGCATTCGAATACTCAGGATATCAAGGGAAAGTTATAGTTGCACAGTTACCGGATCAAGCCACACAAATGTTTGTAGCGGGAAAAATAAAAATTCACCTAAGAAATTTGACAAATTTTCTTGACACCGATAGTGAAGAGTTTAGTTTAGAAAAATGGAAACAAGAACATAATAATCAAGGTGGTGAAGCATCTTCAGCACTTCACGAATACTTGTATATTATTTCCCATTATTTGTATATAAACCCTGAATTATTTACCACAGACGAACTGAATACTCTTAAAAACCTTTTAGACAGAATTTTAACGATTATAAAATCTGACTATCTGGATGGCTTTCTGGAAACAAACGAGTGTAATATTATTTGGGAGCTTTCTGCTCTGTATATGGCTGTAAGCTTCTTGCTCACAAGAGACCTCGCTAGCTTGAATCCCACTACCTGTATAACAACAAATGGTGATTATTTACAAGCTTCCCTAGAAGGACATGGGAACAATATAGCTAGATTCGTCAAATGGCGCACAAAAAACGGAAAGCTTATACAGCTGGGCTTAAATACAAATGTAGAGCCAGATGGATTTGATGAGGTTGGTGAAGAAGAAGAAAATCCTGAAGCCTAGATCTGCCTGCACAGGTAAGGTATAAGATGAGCATTACAGCTGATCTACGAACGAGAAGAAATAGATTAATAGCTTCCGTTTATCTACAATTGTTTGACATAACAATCCTTTCTAGTTACGCAGAAAAGCAATTTATGTGCCATCACAAAAGGTTCATTTTTCAAACTAAGACTTACAGCAGCTGATGATACACATAAGTACCAAAATCTCTCTAAAATCCAAGGATTGATGAAAAATGGCATTTAGTATATAATGGTTATAGCCGTATAGGACTGCACTTTACTTATTTTGCAAATAATGAGCCTAGCTAAATTACTTATATTCGTCGGACTAGCCACCTCTGCTACCAACCCAAACTTGCTTATCGCCAAAAAAGATATTCTGCATGCGCAGACCCCTCCATTTTGTATAGGAAGCGGAAG
>CAZGHV010000116.1:0-3645 GCA_964525705.1 uncultured Candidatus Saccharibacteria bacterium
AAGTAAAACAAGCAAAGAAGGGCTAGAAGAATTGGAATTGGGAAAGCGTGTTGTTGCCGCCCTGGAGAAAGCTGGGATTTCAAATTTGAAAGATCTTAAAGCTGCTCTTGTCTCTGGGCAGAAAATCCCTGGTATAGGAGAGAAGTCTGTAGAAGAGCTAAAACTGCAGCTAAAAATATAGATAGGAATACCCACTATGCCGACCAAGAGTGTACCCATGCGCACTTGCATATTGACTCGGGTCTCAAAGCCCAAGCGAGAGCTGATACGGTTGGTGAGGCTGCCTTTATCCACTAACCCCCTAGAGTTTGAAGTGAAAGTAGATATTAAAGGGAAGGAGCGCGGGAGAGGTGCCAGCATAACTGCAGACTTGGATATTTTTGACAAAGCAATAAAGGGGCACGTAATTGAGAAGTCGCTCAAGCTTGGACGTTCTTTGCGTCCGGAAGAAATAAAAAAGTTGAGGACGGATTTTGAAGACTCGTTGGCGGAGAAAGCTTTCCGGCATGGTAACAAGCCGGTAGTTGTGAAAATCTCAAAGGCTGATTTGGAGAAGAAACTGCTAGCCGAAGTGTGAGGAAGTGGGTTGCACCCACTTGTCTATCCAAAAGGTGTGCTTAACTGTGTCTCATGGAAATAACCCTCGCGTTTGCGTACTTCTTGGATTGCGCTCTGGGTGTCGGATAAATTGCTTTGCGGCTCGACTCTGAGTACAACTTTCTTCCCACTACCTAAGTTCACTTTAACCATGCCACTGTACTTATTTGGCACCAGTGGAAATTCTGAACTCTCACTCACAGGGAATTTATACCCCCTTGCACTCACTATCACTCCGTATTGTCCAGACTTGCCCCAGAAAGCAAATTTGCCGTTCAGATTTGTGATCTGAGTGTCTACAAGTTCGTCTGAGGCTAAGTTGTAAATACGTACCATTGCTCCAGAAATAAACAATCCAGTTTCCGAGTCAATGACTGCTGCAAACCATGCTCTATTGACGATTCTGCTTAGTATATATGCACAGATCAGAAACGTGTAGGCCAGCAGCATTAGTGTATTAAAGGCATTGGGGGTGAGCGTGAATGAGACGAGAGATAATAATAATCCAAGTATAAACAAGTAGGGAGAAATGCGTCGCAGTCTGGGTGATATTTTTGCCCAAATACCCTTGATTAATGAAATGTCATTGTACTTATTTACTACCGAGCGAGGAATCAAACGAATATCCAGATTCTGCTGGGGGCTGTCTTCCCCGATCACAACTTCTCGTGAGGTGGTAACGTATTCTGCCTGTTTTACTTCGACGCGATAATTACCTCCCTCCACTGCAAAGCCGTATCTACCGTTCAGATCTGTGACTTTCTGGTCAATAAGTGAAGAGGTGCCAGAAACAAAAAGCCTCACTGCCGCAAAAGGTACAGGCTTGCTGGTTTGACCATCGAAAATGATACCCCAGGTCTTATCTCTGCGCCTACGAAAGAGTATACCCATGATAGTGGATATTACTCCTGGCGTTGAAAGCACATTGATTGCAGATAGCAAGTTAAAAAGCAGTACAGATGTGACCACGATATTGCTGGTTCCTACAGTACCTACTTCTTCAATGATGTCCTCCACAGGAGTATCATCCAAGAACGTACCACCTAGCGGATCTTCTGGAGGTGCAAAAATTATTTGCACTGCTTTCTGTGGATTCTCAATGATTGTTTTTACAGCATCTTCTGTAGGATCTGCACGGTTGAAACTGAATCCTAGCAAAGCGTTATTACCTGCTAGGTCGGCAACATTTACCTCCACTGGTACCAATACGTTGTCTGGCAAGTTTTGACTAGGGTTAATAATTATTGTGTAATCTGAAGCGGACCCGGCAACAGTCACAGTAGGATCTCCGAAGACATAACTGATTCCTGCAACAACTATTTCTAGAGAGTTGATGTCTACTCCAGAATCTAGGTCTGCAATTCTAAGGGATATATTGCTATCAAGTGGCACATCATAACTACCATTTGCAGGGGTGAGTAAGCTAACAAGTGGCGGTGTAGTATCTGTTTGTGGTGGCTCCTGATCACGGTTAAAATGAAAAACGTTCAGAGAAGGGTTTGAATTGAGGTCTGATGCCAAGATTTCTATTTGAATACGGCTGTTTTCTGTGAGAGGCTGATCGGGGTCAATTGTTACCAAATAATTTGCCGGTGTCCCTGCTACGCTCACTTGTGAACTAGCCGCACTATATACAATGCCATCAAGAGTAATGCTTAGAGTATTGATGTTCACTCCTGCGCTTGTGTCACGTAGGCGTATTTGTACATTTGTGTCTATGGGAACATCTAGTGCTCCATCTTCGGGATTTTCCAATGTGATTACTGGACCTGTAGTGTCTGGGATAGTGGGGCAAGGAGTGTTTGCGAAGGTGTAGCTAGCATTCGCCACACCAGACAAGATGTCTTGATTTGTGATCGCATGAGCAATATTACTGTCCAGACTTACACCGGCACCTTCATAGCGAATAGAAAACGCTACCGTGTTTGTTTGCCGCACAAAGGTAATATTAGCAAACTCTGCTATGCCAGTTAGATTCTGCGTAAAGGAGCTCCCCAATAGAAAGATTGAGCTTCCTGTGATCAGATTTGCACGATACGATTCAAAAGCGTTTCCGAGCCCGATTTGTGTTCCGGATACTATCTCATTGGTATCGGAGATGAGCGCTTGAGAAGGTGTGTAATATATCTCAATATCTGCTGCATTTGAGGGCTGACCCTCGGTATCAATCATCACACGTACTGTATGACTGGGGCAATTTGCAGACAACGTACTAGAGGAAGGCTCAAAGTAGAATCGAGCAGCATTTGCTGGTGCTGCCACCAGCATGAGCATTGCCCCTAGTACAAATCCAAAAATACTTATTCTAAATGCATACTTCATCATATTCCATAAAGATCTAGGTTTGTAATCATATTGGCAATGTCTAGTGAGTTCACCTCTCCATCTCGATTCAAATCATTGCGAGCATTTGCAGTATAAATGTATTTTGATAAAGTATTTATATCCAGATAGTTAACTATATTATTTCCTTCTGGCTCGTCTGTATCTCCTGCAAGTAGGTGCCCAGTACTTGTGAGGTCGACTATCGGCAGGGGAAAATTTGTCAGTACAACATTTGAGAATTGCTTTCTTAAGTGCGAACGTCCTTTTATCTGTACAGTGTAACCCTTACCTTCTGTAAAAGCGGCATATGGACAAACAGAAGATATTGCTTGCCCCAAATTGTTTGATGTCAAGGTCTCTGTATAGACTTCTGCCATGGTGTCTGGGTCTATTACCTTGATCTCCAGCTCTTCCCCCCAGTTCCCAGTAGCTGGGATTCTTTTCTCCGGATAGGCAACAAAGGTCATAAAGCAGTCTTCCACAACCACAGAGACATCAACTACACCTGCTGTTTTCCCGGAGGTGTTCATTCCCTGGGTAATCGCCACTACAGAGATAGCCAACCCAGCCAGTAACATCCACTGATAATAGAAGTTCCCAAGTCGCATTATAGTGTCTTCATACCACTATAGCTTAGCGTATTTCTTTGACAGGTTAAAGGGTAGAGTCTGTTGCAGCTGCTATCAACCCCAAAAAAACTGGATGGGGCTTGAGGGGTTGAGA
>CAZGHV010000117.1:0-3602 GCA_964525705.1 uncultured Candidatus Saccharibacteria bacterium
GTACCTGGATAGCTTTGCGTGCCCTCAATTTCTTTTGCTATTTTTTGTGCCAGGATACGCGTATCTTTGTCTGAAGCGTTCTCTGGCTTTACGATTACACGTACCTCTCTACCAGCTTGCACCGCAAATGCTTCCTTCACGCTGGGGTATTGCTTGGCTATCTCTTCCAGGGCGGTTACTCTTTTGATGTATTCGTCGTAACTGTCCCTCCTTGCTCCAGGGCGTGCTCCAGAAATGCTGTCTGCAATCATTACGATTACTGCTTCTACGCTCTTGGCTTCAATGTCACCATGATGGGCCTCTACAGCGTTGGCCAAGACCTCATCTTTAAGATATTTGCGTACAATATCTCCAGAGATATGGTGGTGTGGTTTGCCTTCAAATTCGTGAGTCATCACTTTACCTATATCGTGTAACAAGCAGGCTAATTTGGTGAGGCGGACATCTGCTCCCAGTTCCGATGCTAGCTGTGCTCCAATGTTTACCATCTCCAATGAGTGCTTTACCAGGTTTTGACCGTAGCTGTAACGATATTTGAATCTTCCGAGATACATAATGATCTCTTCTGGGAGATCGTTAAAGCCTGTCTCATAGGCTATCTTCTCGCCTGTTTTGCGTATTTCTCGGAGCAGATCGCGCTTCACATTTTTAATGGTATCTTCAATTGCAGTGGGGTGGACTCTACCGTCTTGTAAAAGCTTCTTGAGGGCTAGCGCAGCTACTTCCCGTCGTATTGGATCAAAGCAGGAGACCGTGACTTGGTTTGGGGCTTCGTCAACTATGATATCTACCCCTGTGAGTCTCTCAAATGAGCGAATATTTCGTCCTTCTTTTCCAATGATTTTCCCCTTCAGACCTTCGTCTGGGATTTCAATTGTCGTAGCTGTAGTTTCTGTTACATAGTCTGTAGCACTACGCTGCATGGCATCAACTAGTATCCATCTGGATTTCTCTTCCGATTCTTTTTTGATTGTAAATTCAGCTTCGCGAATGCTTTTTGCTACCCACTCATGCAAATCCTTCTCCACTTCTGCCTTTAACGCAACTGCAGCTTCCTCTCTAGACATCTGAGCAACTTGCTCTAGTTGTTCAGATGCTTGCTGGCGGATCCTCTTCACATCTTTTTTTGCTTGCTCAAGATTGCGCTCGCTAGTTTCTAGCTCATCAAATCTCTGATCAAGCGATTTTGACCTATCAATGAGGGTTCGTTCTCGAGTAGAAATTTCTTGTTCGCGGTCCTTAAGTGCTGTAGTAATTTTCTGTGCCTCGGTTTGTGCTTTTGCTTGTATTTCCAGAGCAGTTTTTTCTGCCTCCAATATTTTGGCTCTTGCTTTACTGTCGGCCAGAAGCATGACCTCCTCACTGCTAATTGCCGTACTAGGTTGTCTGCGGGAAAGTATTATGTATGTAACTACTACTGCCCCAACGATTGCTGCTACCAACAAAATCAATATGATTATTGGATCCATGATTAAATAGAATAAAATCTAAAGTTTTGGCAAACTTAGCAGGGAGAAAGCAAACAAGCAGGGGAATTTCCCCAGCACTTTTCTACAGTATCTTTGTATACTTAACGCTTCTCATGCAGAGAAGTGATGGTAAACAGAAGAAATATCGTTTTTGCAGGTTTTTGTCCATGCGCTTTATTAAGCTCCATTGCTAAATTCTGAAATAATTTTAGCGCATTTGGGCCAAAATTGATACCAGCCTATTTGGCCAGCCGCTTGCTCAGAAAGTTAAGAACCTTTTCTCGCAAAGGGATTCGCAACGCATTGCCAGGACTGTTTGTTTGGGTGCTTGTCTGTTCTTTGGCTTTTTCGTTTGCAGCTGCAACTTCTATGGGAACACCATGTTTGCTGAAGACAGCTTGCTGCAGCTCTGAAACTACTTTATCCTTTTCATCCATAACTTTGCGCAGCCCAGAGATCATCTGCTCAGATTCTGCTACTTGTGCTCTCAGCTTCATCTCTTCCGACTCAAGGCTGGCAATTCTTTCTTTTGTAGCAGGTAATTCCTGCCACCCTTTGATTATGTCTTGATGTTCTTGTGAGTCTATAATTTTTTTGAGTAAATCTGCTTCTGTTATTCCAGCATTGACGAAGTAGTTGAGGTCGGATGGTGTAGGCTCTCTGCCAAGTGCCTTTGTATAGCAGCTTGAAATCATCTGCTTTCTTTCTTCACGTCCGATCATATTATTTGAACCGCTACTTCTTTGTGGAATTGTTGCTGTGGTGGGGGCAAAGGGTCTAGATGGGGTTATGGGCGGGACTGCTGCTGCAGCGGCGGGTGCCTGATATGGTGTCAGTGTTGGGGCTGGTTGCCCGACATTGAAATTGCTGGGATCAAATAAATCTACACCTGTCTCGGCAGTGGGTAGGTTTGGTCGAGGTACTGGCTTTAAGTCGTCAAATTTGGGCTTCTGTTCTTCTGGTAGATCTTTGCCTTCTGGATCTTTGCCTAAATACTTGAGAATCCCATTGGCGATAGATTTGGCGAGAGCCTCAATTTTACTTGGGTCTTTGAGTAATGCGATATCTTCTGGGTTGTCTATGTATAGGGTTTCAAGCAGCACGGAGGCTGGATTTGTGCGGTTGAGAAATGTGAGTGATTTTAGTTCATGTTCATGTTCTGGGTGGATGCCTTGTGATGCATAGCCCGTTTCTGTACAGATGCTATCTACAAGCACCTTTGCCAACTTCTGGGAATTGTTGCCTCCTTCTCCTCGGAACCAGGCTTCTATACCTCTTTTCCCGCCATCATTGACATGTACTTCTACACAAATATCTCCGGTTGAATCTGAGTAGCCGGTGTTGTTTATCCACTCTACACGTTGAAGTAATGGGAGATCCAAAGCGACACCTTGTACTTCCACACCTGCCATTTCTAGGTGGGGTATGATTTTTGGGGCTATTTCTCGCGTTAAATTTGCCTCGGTGAGATCTCCGTGTATCTGACCGGGGTCCATTACGGTGTGCCCAGCTGAAATTATGACTCTGGCCATTTGCTATATATAAGAGGCAATATCTTTGCTAAGATTATAGCATTGACAATGTTTCTTTACCTTATTTATTACCCATCTTTCCATGTCTGAGATTCGTCAATTAATTATGGAGATAATGAGGGAAACTTATTTGTTAAGTTTGGGGACTGTAGATGCTGGTGGTGTGTGGGTGAGCGATCTTGTTTTTGTGCACGATGATGATCTTAACTTGTACTGGCTGTCAAAGGAAGATACAAGAAGATCAAGGGCCATAGCTCAAAATCCAAATGTAGCTGGCTCTATAACTCAGAATACTTCACGCGGGGAGCCAAATATTGGGTTGCAGCTTGAAGGTGTGGCTGCAAAGCTGGAAGGTGACGTGCTGGAGATAGCATCTCGACTCAATGCCAAGAAGGACAAGCCTGCGCCACAGATGCTGGGAGAGATTTTTGATCCAGGTGAGATATGGTACCGGCTTGTTTCCAGGAAGATTGAGCTGATTTATGAACCAAAGTTTGGCTATCAAAAGCAGGTATTGGATTTGTCTGCCGATAGTAGCGTTTAGGAAGTCATCTGGTCTTTCGACTACGGAGACAATGGCTGGCTGCTTGTTGTGTTGGGG
>CAZGHV010000118.1:0-3544 GCA_964525705.1 uncultured Candidatus Saccharibacteria bacterium
AGCTTAAATATCTCATCCACTCGAGCATCCACCACGTCTGTAAACAATTTGCGAGAGATCGTCTTCACGCCTTCTATATCCAAGCTGCTCACATCCAAGATATCTTTCTTTTTCTCTATATCTTCCTTAGTCTTACCTTCTTCACTTTTTTGCGGTTCGACTGCCGGTTTTGCCTGCAACATCTTCTCAAAGCTCACCTTCACACGCTCTGCATCATCAAGTGATAGCCTCAGCACAGCAGCCAAATCACGGGTAACATTGCCACCTCCAAATGGGATAGATGTGCTGTATGTCACTGCCCCTTCCTCAAAGGTTGTGACGGAAGTTGTTCCACCGCCCACATCCAGAAGTAAAACTCCCAGCTCTTTCTCTGTAGGTGTGAGTACTGTCTGTGCTGCTGCCCATCCGGTAAAGACTTCACCGTCGATTCTCAGCCCTATGCTCTGGATGCACTTTCGTAAATTATGTAAAGCAGTCGAAGTTGCAGAAATAATGTGGGAATCTACCTCTAGCCGAGTCCCTGTCATTCCCACGGGATCCTTAATGCCCACTTGTGTGTCAACGATGAACTCTCGGGGGATTAAATGGATTATCTCCCTAGCTGGAGGTATAGCAACGGTCTTTGCCTGCTCCATTGCTCGGAATAAATCATCGGCATTTATCTCTGAGTCAGCAATAGCTACAACTCCGCGATTATTGTTGGAAATTATGTGCTTACCATTCAAACTCACATACACAGAAGAAACCGTGAGCCCCGCCATCCGTTCTGCTCCAGACAATGCTGAAGCTATAGCATTCATAGCCTCATCAATCCCAGTTATTTCCCCCTTCTTGATACCACTAGATGGAAAAGACGCCTCTCCTATCACTCTAGGCTTACCATCACCCTCAACAATCGCAATCACAGCAGCGATCTTTGTAGATCCAATATCAATTCCAGCGATAATTCTATTTGCCATTTTATTTACACTTACTAAGCTACCTGAGTTTACACGTACATCACAATTATTTCAAATGAATACCTCATATCAAATCTCCCAAGCTTTGCTTCCTCGACACTCTTTACTGCTTAGTCCTTTGTTTTTGGGTTACAATATGATACCATTACTTGTACAGAGAGAGAAACAGCAAGTGGAAGTTTCTCAAGAGTTTGATTGCAGAAAGACCTATTTCAAAAATGTTTCAATGAGTAAAATCGGAGGTGGAACCGCACGGTATATATCGGGCCCTCAACTACAAGGTAAAGCTTTGTGGTTGGGGACTTTTTTATCCCCCAAACTTACGAAGTTCGCAATTGTAGGAACCCGATGATTTGGCATATTATCAGCAAATTCGGAATCTAAAAAATTAATTATTATGCTTAAAAGATGTCAGATAAATTTACAGATTTCCAAGGTTTACTCCCAGATTGGGTTAAAACCGAGCAAGATTTCATACTATACAAACTAAGGCACTCAACTGAGCACATCTTTAACCAAGCTGTGGAAGAAATTTACCCAGGTAAAGTGACCAGAGCTATGGGACCAGCGATCTCTGATGGCTGGTACAACGATTCTCGCTGGGAGGAAAAAATCGGTGAAGAAGCTTTTGCAACCATTGAAGAGCGAATGCAGAAGATAATTGATGCAAACTTGCCCTTTGTGCGCAAAGAGCTAACAGAGCAAGAAGCTCGAGAATTATTCAAAGACAATCCATTCAAGCAAGAGTTTATTGATGAATTTTTAGCAAACGGTGAGACCCTGTGCGTTTACTACACTGGGGAACCTGGCAAGCATCAATTTGTTGATCTTTGTCGTGGGCCACACGTTGATTCTACTGGCGAAATCAAAGCGTTTAAGTTGCTAAGTATTGCTGGGGCCTACTGGAGGGGAAGTGAGGAAAACGAGATGTTAACCAGGGTTTATGGTACTACTTTTGTTACCTCGGAAGAGTTAAAAACGCATCTAGAGAGTCTGGAGGAGGCAAAAAAACGCGATCACCGCAAACTGGGGAAAGAATTGGAGCTCTTTCATTTCGAAGAAGAAATCGGCCCCGGGCTACCGATCTGGTTACCAAGGGGAAACGTGATCAAAGAGGCATTAGAATTGTGGGCAAAGGAAACCGAGCGCAAATGGGGTTATGAAAGGGTGACTACTCCAGTAATCACTAAAGAGAATCTGTTCTACACCTCTGGTCACCTACCGCTGTATAAAGACAGCATGTATGCGCCGATTAAAATCGAGGAAGAGAACTACTACATCAAACCGATGAATTGCCCATTTCATCATAAAGTGTTCTCCTCAAAGATCCGCAGTTACCGAGAGCTTCCTTTGCGCATCGCCGAATATGGTCTATGCCACCGCTACGAGGATTCAGGCAGCCTGTTTGGGCTCATGCGAGTACGTGGGATGGATATGAACGATGCACACATTTACGTACCACTGGAAAATGCAGTTGAAGAGTTTTTGCAAGTAATCAAACTGCATGAATACTACTACCAGGCACTAGGGATAAAAGAGTATGAAATGGAATTGGCTTTGCGCAATCCAGAAAATATGGCGAAGTATCATGGTTCTGAAGAAGATTGGCAATTGGCAGAAAAGATGACTATTGAGGCAATGGAGAAATCGGGAGTCCCATACAAAATCGTCAACGATGGCGCAGCATTCTATGGCCCAAAGATGGACTTCCAGATCAGATCGTCAATCGGTCGTATGTTCACTGCTTCAACAAATCAACTTGATTTGTATATGGGAAAAAGATTTAACCTGGAGTACATAGACAAAGATGGCAAGCCCCAAGTCCCAGCTATCATTCACCGGGCACCACTAGGAACTCATGAAAGGTTTATCGGGTTCTTGATCGAGCACTTTGGCGGAGCCTTCCCTGCTTGGCTATCACCTGAACAGGTGAGGATAATTCCGATTAGTGCCGACAATGCAGACTATGCAGACAAAGTGCACAGGGAGCTGTTTGCAGCAGGTGTGCAGGTCACTATCGATAGCTCAGATGACCGCATGGGCAACAAGATTCGCAAAGCCCAAGAGATGAAAGTCCCCTACATGCTAATCGTTGGTAAGCAAGAAGCGGCAGAGGAAACAGTATCTGTCCGCCTGCGCAGTGGAGAAGAAATCAAGGGGATGAAGCTCGGGGAGTTTAAAGAGAAGTTGGTGGGGAATATTGCAGAGAGGAAGCTAGAGTTGGCTTTGTAGCAAGCCCAGAAAAGCAATAAAGAAATAAACCGTCGCAGCGGAATTCCGCTGCGACGGTTTAAGAGCTTCCTAAGCCAATTCTATAACTTGTCAGTTTTTTATGAAGCAGCCCTTAGTTCATTTAGTACCTGTGAGGCAGTGCTTATAAACCCTGCTATTTTGGTTAAGTTCGCAAGATCAACAATTTTTTGTTCTTGATCCGTAGACGCCCACTCTGGACTCGCAATTTTAGTGGCTATTTCTATAAGGTTGAGAGTGTCAAATATTTTGTGTAAGTGAGAAAAATCATAGTGGTAATCTCCCCTCAAAACGGATAGCTAGTTGGTTAAGGATGCTAAACCAATTAGGAATGG
>CAZGHV010000119.1:0-1265 GCA_964525705.1 uncultured Candidatus Saccharibacteria bacterium
ATCGCTCGTGGCGATCCAAACTTGATCTACCGCCGCTGAACTCCAGGCCGTTAGGCCCACAAGACAAAACTATTGAGTTTTTAACAACAAGCCTTGATAATATGACTTCCTTCCACTGTTTCCATGATGGTAAATGTGAATGGCTTAATGGTTTACAAGCTTTTGCTGTTCAATTTAATGAGACATTCGGTAAGGATTATAATCTTTCTAAATGCCTTGACATCTCTGATGATAAAACTAGAAAGCAGCCGGAGGTATTATTAGAGTTTTCAGGGCATCAGCCAATGGTAATTGAACGAAAAAGGATTGTTTATCCTCCAGGCTACTATCAAAAACATCGGCTCTTTCATGATTTTTGGAACTACTTTCGCGCATCTTATAAGAAGTTAGAACCTCAATTACAGAAAGATGTTTACGAAATTAGTATTAGCCAAGATTCTTTATGCACTTATACCAAGAGAGACCTAGCCAAAGTTTCAGAATCAATAGTTGAACAGATCATAAACCAAATAGAAACATTGAATATTTCAGATGTGATTTCATCAGATGTACCTATTCCTTGGTCTTTTTATCGAGTTCCAATAATTGATTCTGATTTATCTAATGAGACAAGTTTAAGAATATATTGCTCGATTAACATCCATTGTTCTATATCTGATTTGGAGAATGCAAAAGAGGAAATTGGAAATCAGTTGAGCAAGCAGTTGTCGGAGGCAAATGAAAAGTTTCAGGGATATGAAGCTTGCCTTAAAATTTTGATCTTGGAAATATGTGGCAATATTTTTTCTATGCCTTCTTTTGAAGATATTTTGTCAATTATTAATGCCACAAATATATCACCAAGCATTGACCAGATATGGCTGGCAGATCCACAGGATGAATCTGAAAAATCAATTATTTACCACCAGATTTATAATAATATGATACTTTCATGAATTTTTTGATATGAGGCGATCGAGTTTTAGTTTATTGGTGTTATATTCTGGTTGGTGTGGAGTTGATTAATTTTCCTCGTTATTTGCTCAATCCAGCTTTGTCCATGCCTAACACGTTGGTGCAGCGGACGGCACGAAGATCTCTAGCTAAGTGGCCTATTTTGGACGACCGCCGCTGACCATTGCCGTTAGGCCCACAAGCCAAAGTAATCCTAGTTTTTAGGTTGTACTGTTAAGATAATAAGGAGTTTCTGATGTTCCGCTTACTTGGTACTGTTATTTATTATGCGGCGGGGCCAATAACTAAAGCTACGTTAGATGTTGCTGGGG
>CAZGHV010000119.1:1275-3490 GCA_964525705.1 uncultured Candidatus Saccharibacteria bacterium
TTCAGAGAAGCCGGGATGGGAAGCTTTGGGCAAGATGTTGCTGGGGCAGCCATTAAAGGCACTGCATCTGCCATTGGTGGAACTATTGAAGGTATTTCTTATGCCGCCGAGCTTCAAAGGAAATCGGATTGGGAGAATGTAACAGATTTTGGGCAGTATCCGCAAGCGTGGGATGTTTATGAGCGAAGTGGGTATGAAAGTGCAATAGAATTTAGAGACAAGCTAAAAACTGGCAGTAATAATAACGATCGATCTACAACTCAAACTAATAACATTGTTAGTGAATTTACATCTCCAGAACTGCCTTCCACTATTATCGCAGATGATATGACTGATATATCCAATAGTTTAACTACAATTGATGGTTTATCTATCGATCAGCAAAATTTAATTATTGATGTTGGCCAAAATCCAGATGCCTATGTAACGGTGCAGGGACAATACGCGGTAGTCAATGAAGGTTCTAGCTATGCTATTATTAACACCTTGACAAAACAAGCACTTGCTCGCAACATCTCATCTTTTCTTGACTGTGTAAAAACCCTAGAATACATCTTGACTAAGAGTGAATCCGAAAACTCCGATCTAATTCAAACCTCTACCTTTTTTGACAAAACAAGCACTACTGCCAAGCTGGTTTATCAAAAAACTGACGATGAGCAAAATAAATTAGATGAGCTGGATTTAGCTTGTCTAACAAAGTTAGCATCTTATTTTGAAAAAATGCCTGACACAATCCGTCGCTATCATAAAGATCATCATGCATCACGAGAAGAGGCGGAGATAATAGCAAATTATTACTTGCAAACTGCTAACATGATCAAGAGTGTTAGCAATGAAAAGGACTTAGAAGTTCTTCTGAAGGCTGTAGAAAATCTGAAAAGTAAGGTTAGCCGATACCAACATGAAAGCTATAAATATCGGTGGTCTACGAGTTTAGAGAAAGAGGTTTTAGTAAAGTTAAGGGAAATTGTGGATGGCCTTAAGAAATAACAGCTATACCGTTACAGGTGACAGTATGCTTCTGTTTGTGCAGCTTTGCCAGGTCTAACCCGTTGGTGCAGCGGACGGCACGAAGATATCTCATTTGCGGCCTATTTTGTTCACCGCCGCTGACCAGTGCCGTTATGCCGCTGGGCGCTCGATGGGGGTAGTGGTTTGAAAATTACTTGTGAGGTGAGAACAAAACCACCTACCAAGCTCCCGGACATCTGGTAGGTAGCCTCAATCAGTTTTTGATTTGAATTAAACTGTTTCTGCTAGTTGGTTGTTCAGGGCTTCGCGATCAAGCCCGTAACTTTGGAATAGGTCACTCAGAACAGTCTTATCCGTTTCAGACAGCCGAACTAAGCCCCACAAGAGATGTTCAGTCCCGATCGATTTTTTACCCTGAAGTCGAACAATTTGCAAAGCAAGCTCCAGAATAAACTTACATTGTGGGCTAAACTTTAGATTTTCGCGGGATTCAAAAGAGTGTTCATTAGTTTTAATGTCCAACGTTACACCGTTAGCTCGAAGCAACTGGGCAGAGGTTGTAGCTGGATCAGCCAGCAAACCAGCAAATAGATGTTCTGGTTCAACTTGAGAGTTTTGTAATCGTGCTGCCTCGTTCCGAGCGAAATTGACTGCATTGATTGCCTTTTCAGTGAACCGCTCGAAACCAAACTCGAAGCCAAAGAAATTTTTGACTCGCTCAACTACTGTTTGCATAGAATTCTTAGCCTCATAAATGAAAACGTCTTCAATTGCGACATTAAATAGGCTGGCAAGTTTGAAAGCCATGTCTAAGCTAGGGTCGAACTTACCAGATTCAAACCCATTAACCGCCTGACGACTCACTCCTAATTCTCTAGCAAGGTCAGACTGTGACCATTGATGCAGTTGTCGAAGTTCTTTCAGTCGGTTTTTCATAGGGTCGCTTGCTTGCTGTCAAGTAACACTTTACGGCACTGCAAAACAGAATGTCAAGTGTAGCTTGACAAAAATGTCTGTGGTATCGTTTGGAGTAGCTAAAACTCTCACCCCAAACGCGGCATAACAACCCGGTTGGAGCGGACTGGCGAGAGATCTTGGTGTGGTCGTAAAGGTTGTTTACAGCCGCTCAACCGGAACGTTAGCTGGCTTCGTTTCTGGGTTAAGGCAGTACTGTAACACTACTTATCGATATTCAAGTCAAGTCGCGCAAGCTCCTTTTGGAGCGTTTGCAATCCTGGAG